>CADBPH010000231.1 GCA_902796455.1 uncultured Bacteroidia bacterium | reverse complement strand
GACAAAGCCGAAAGTTCCATGTTGGTCAGGCGCAGGCGCACCGGCGATGATGACGGAATGATCAGCAGGAGGAAGACCACGACTCCCAAACCGCCGATAAAATGCGTCGAGGACCGCCAGAACAACAGGCTCCGCGGCAGGACTTCGACCCGTTCCAAAATGGTCGCACCGGTCGTCGTAAACCCAGAAACACTTTCAAACCAAGCATTTACAACAGAGAACGGCCCGCCCCAGAGAACATACGGCAACATGCCGAAGATAAAGGAAAGCAACCAGGACAGGAAAATGATCATGTACCCGTCCTTCAAGCTGATCGCGCCGGGCTTGCGCACGAAGATGAACGGGAAAATGCCGACCAGGAATGTAATCGTGAAACTGATGAGCAACGCCGCCAAGGCGCTGTCATTGCCGTTCCATACCGAAACCAGGATGGACAGGAACATAAACAGCGCACTGACCAGCAGCGCATAGCCGACATTCCGGGTTATGACTTTCAGGTTCATTCTCGTTAGGATTCATCCGACCGGGCGGCATCGTGGAACGCTTTCAGGCGCTTGCGGAGTGTCTGGTTTTCCTCCGTCAATTCCCGGATGCCCTCCCCCAGTTCGACCAACTGGTCGTCGCCGTCAAACGTATAATTGTACTTTTTGCCGACCGACCGGTAATGCTTCAATCCCTCCAGCATCCTGTATATCGGATTGACATAGAAGATCAGGATAAAGAACAGCAGCAGGAAGACCAGCAGGATGCCGACTCCCACCGCGACCGCCCCGGGAATGATACTGCGGTAAAAACCCCGCTCAAAGGTCTCGGAGTTCTTCTGCAACTCCTTGTAAATCGCCGTATTGAGCTTATCGATATCCCCGCGGAGCCGGTTGTAGACCGGCTGCAGCCGATCGAAATACCACGTCCGCGTATCGATGAAATCCGAAAGCAGGACTTTGGGCAGTTCCAGCGACGTCAGCATGTAGGCGGAATAGGAATACATCACGGAGTCCGCCAAATGGCCCATGTTGTTGGATGACAAGTCGGCCCGCAGGCTGTCCAGCCGCGAGACGAACACCTCCTGCGCAAAATTCGGGAGACTGTTCATGGTATCATCGCCGATCACCGTCAGGATCTGCAGGTTATACGCATTGGCAGCGTTGGCGATCTTCTGCGCGACATTGATACTGTGGATGTTGTCCGCAATCAAGTCTGAGACATAATTGCTCATCCGGTGGTACTCCATAATGGAGATAATGCTGGATATCAACAAGATAGCCGCAATCGCGCTCAACCCAAGCGTCAACTTGAGCCGCATCGACAGCCGGATATTCCGGACGAATGTGCGCAGTTTCTCAAACATATTCTGCCCTTATTCTCGTAAACCCTGCCCCGCTATTCCGGCTTGTAAGAATCCTTCAGGGACGCCGTCTTGTTGAAGACAGCCTTGCCGGGCTGGGAATCCTTGTCTTTCACGAAATAACCGGTTCGCTCGAATTGGACCGCGATACCGGAAGCATCCTCCAGCAGGGCCGGCTCAGCATATCCGGTCGTCACGACCAGCGAAGCCGGATTGAGGAAATCCTTGTAATCCTTGTCCTCCGGGACGGCACTCATGTCCGCCAGCGTGAACAGCCGGTCATACAAACGGAGTTCGACCGCCTGGGCATAGGCCGTGGAGACCCAGTGGATCGTGCCCTTGACGCTCCGCCACTCCCCTGCGCCCGGACGCGTGGTCGGATCATACGTGCACTTAAGCTCGACAACCTTTCCGTCCGCATCCTTTATAACTTCTTCGCATTTAATGATATACGTATACTTCAACCGAACTTCGCCGCCGGGTTTGAGCCGGAAGAATTTCTTCGGGGCGTCCTCCATGAAATCCGCCCGTTCAATCAGCAGTTCTCCCGTGAACGGCACCTTGCGGGAAGCGCCTTCCGGATCGGCCGGATTCAGCGGACAGTCAAACCATTCCACCTTGCCGGGTTCCCAATTCGTCAGGGTCACTTTCACCGGATCCTGCACCACCATATACCGGTTGCTGCGGGCATTCAGGTCCTGGCGGACACACCATTCCAGCAACTGGATATCCATCAGCTGGTCGCGCTTGGAGACACCGATCTTCTCGCAGAACATCTTCAGCGCCTCGGGCGTGTACCCCCGGCGGCGCACCCCGCACAGGGTCGGCATCCGCGGATCATCCCAGCCGCTGACCAGTCCCTTCTGTACCAGTTCCAGCAATTTGCGCTTGCTCATGAGGGTATACGTCAGGTTCAGGCGGGCGAATTCATACTGATGGCTCGGCCAGATACCGAGTTTTTCGATGAACCAGTCGTACAGCGGCCGGTGGACATCGAATTCCAGGGTACAGATCGAATGGGTGATGTGCTCGATGGAATCGCACTGTCCATGCGTGAAATCATACATCGGATAGATGCACCATTTGTCCCCCGTCCGGTGATGGGAGGCATGCTTGATGCGGTACAGGAGCGGATCGCGGAACATCATGTTCGGATGCGCCATGTCGATTTTCGCACGGAGCACCTTCTCCCCGTCAGCATACTTGCCAGCCTTCATTTCCCGGAACAGGCGGAGATTCTCTTCCACGCTCCGGTCCCGGTAAGGACTGGGCGTACCGGGACGGTCGACCGTACCCCGGCCCAGCCGGATCTCTTCCTGCGTCTGGTCGTCCACATAAGCCAAACCCTTGCGGATCAAGTCTTCCGCCCACTCGTAAAGCTGGTCGAAATAATCCGACGCATACAATTCCTTATCCCACTGGAAGCCCAGCCACTGGATATCTTCCTTGATGGCATCCACATATTCGACATCCTCCTTGACCGGATTGGTGTCGTCATAACGGAGATTGGTTTTTCCGCCATACTGCCGGGCCAGACCGAAATTCAGGCAGATGCTCTTGGCATGTCCCAAATGAAGATAGCCGTTGGGCTCCGGCGGGAAACGGGTCATCACGCTGTCCACCTTTCCCGAAGCCAGGTCCGCTTCGATAATCTCTTCCAAGAAGTTCCGCTTACGGGGCTCTTCCACACTATTATGATCCAGTTCTTCCATTTTATCAATTTTTTACCAATTACAAAAATACTCATTTTTTATCAAATTTTATTATTTTCGCAAAGTATTAAAACCTAGACCATGGATTTACTCAGAGAACGTTTTTCTCTGTTCGATCAGCCTAAAAAACTGAGAGAACGGGATTTGTACCCTTATTTCCGAGAAATTGAAGGGAAACAGGGCACCCGGGTCGAGATGGGAGGCCATCCCGTACTCATGTTCGGTTCCAATGCCTATACCGGCCTGACCGGCGACGAGCGGGTCATCCGCGCCGGCATCGCCGCCCTCGAAAAATACGGCTCCGGCTGTGCAGGATCCCGTTTCCTGAACGGAACGCTGGACCTGCACATCCAATTGGAAAAAGAGCTGGCCGGATTCGTCGGAAAGGAAGAAGCCCTGTGCTTCCCGACCGGCTTCACGGTCAATTCCGGCGTCATCCCCTGCCTGGTCGGGCACAATGACTTCATCATCTGCGACGACCGGGACCATGCCTCCATCGTCGACGGGCGCCGCCTCTCTTTCGCGAAGGCCCTGAAATACAAGCACAACGACATGAAGGACCTGGAGAGGCGCCTGCGGGCATGCCCCCGGAAAGCCGTCAAATTGATCGTCGTGGACGGTGTCTTCTCCATGGAAGGAGACCTGGCCCCGCTGCCTGATATCATTGCGCTCAAGGAAAAATACCCGAACGTCATCCTTATGGTGGACGAGGCGCACGGCATCGGCGTTTTCGGCAAGGAAGGCCGCGGCGTCTGCGACCATTTCGGCGTGACGGACCAGGTCGACCTGATCATGGGCACATTCAGCAAGTCGCTCGCCTCCATCGGCGGGTTCATCGCAGCTGATTCCATTATAATCAACTATTTACGACACAACGTACGCACCTATATCTTCAGCGCCTCCTGCACGCCGGCTGCAACAGCCTGCGCCCTCGAGGCCCTGCACATTCTCCGCAGCGAACCCGAGCGCCTCGAGGCATTGTGGGATGTCACCCACTACGCCCTGCAGCGTTTCCGCGAAGAAGGCTTCGAAATCGGCCTCACCCAGAGTCCGATCATCCCCCTGTATGTCCGCGACATGGAGAAGACCTTCCGGATTACCCAGCGGGCCTTCGAAGAAGGAGTGTTCATCAATCCGGTCATCCCGCCGGCCTGCGCCCCGCAGGACACCCTGGTCCGGTTCGCCCTGATGGCCAGCCACACCCGCGAGCAAGTCGAAGAAGGCGTACAAATCCTCAGCAAGATCTTCCGGCAGGAAGGCATTATCAAATCTACAGCAATATGATCCAATCCATGACCGGATACGGCAAGGCCGAAGCCCTGCTCCCCTCCGGGAAACTCACCATTGAAATCCGCACCCTCAACGGGAAGAACGCGGACATCGGTATCAAAACATCCATTCTTCCCAAAGACAAAGAACTGGAAATCAGGGCCAAAATCGCAGCCCGGCTGCACCGCGGAACCATTGACCTGTATACCAACTGGGAGCCCGCACCGGGCGAAAGCGCCCGCCAGGTCGACCGCGGGCTGGTCCAGGATTATTTCCGTCAGATTCAGGATATCTACACCGACTGCGTCCCGAACGGCGGACAGTTTGACCCTTCCCTCCTGATGAGTACGATCCTCCGGTTTCCCGACGTAGTGGAAGCCAAGCGCCAGGACGTCGTACCGGAGGAAAACTGGCCGCTCGTCGAGGCGGCGGTCGACGCCGCCCTGGATGCCGTGGATGCTTTCCGGTCCCGCGAAGGAGCGGTCCTATATGCAGATGTCACCTCCCGGGTCCGGCAGATTCTCTCGCTCGAAGACGAAGTAGAAGCGCTTGAAGAGCAGCGGATTGCGACAGTTAGGGAACGTCTTCGCAAGAACCTGGAAGACCTGGCGGTCCAGGTCGATCCCGCACGGTTCGAGCAGGAAATGATTTTCTACCTGGAAAAACTCGACATCAACGAAGAAAAGGTCCGGCTGCGCCAGCACTGCCGCTATTTCCTCGACACCATCGACACCGAACCCTGCCCGGGCAAGAAACTCGGTTTCATCATCCAGGAGATGGGCCGGGAAATCAACACAACCGGCTCCAAGGCCAACCATGCGCAAATCCAGAAAATCGTCGTGCGCATGAAGGACGAACTCGAAAAAATCCGGGAACAGTCCATGAACATTCTCTGACCGTCCCCGGAAAACAATTCGGTCCGCGCCTTATCCGGCAGCGACGACCGTCACTTCAATCCCCAGCTCCTGGAGGCTCTCCAGATACAGCTGGGGTATTTTGTCATCCGTGATAATGTGGTCGATCTTTTCACAGCCACAGATCTTGCTGAACCCCTTTTTCCCGAACTTGGAACTGTCCACCAGCAACACCGTCTGCTGCGAAGCGTCCATCATCATCCGGTTCAGGTTCGCCTCCATCATGTTGGTCGTGGTGACGCCGAACTCCATGTCCACGCCATCCGCCCCCATGAACAGCAGGTTGCAATTGAAATACCGGAGCATCTCCTCGGCAAAGGATCCCACGACCGAAACGGAACTCTCCCGGACGATGCCCCCCAGCTGGACCACGTCGATCCCTTTATTCTGGCTGAGCATGGAAGCAACTGACACCGATGCCGTTATAACAGTAATATCCTGCTTCTCGACCAATTCCTTCGCGGTATAGAGAATCGTCGTTCCGGACGCCATCAGGATGGAATCATGCGGTTTGACCAGGGCGGCCGCACACTTGCCGATCGCCCGTTTCTCCCGGACGAAGAGTTTCTCCTTTTCGTTGATATGCCGGTTGCCGATATAGGGGCTCAGTGGAATGGCCCGCCCGTGTGTCCGGTACAGCCGGTTCTGCTTTTCCAGGAAGGTCAGGTCCTTGCGGATGGTCACCTCGGAGACGTCCAGCCGCTCGGCCAGGTCGGCCACGGAGACGCTTCCCTGAAGCTGAAGGATGTCCAGGATGGACTTGTGCCGCTCGCTGAGGATGTCGGAAAAATGGGTTTCCGGTCTGTTACCTTGTGACATAGCGGATCAATACAGGTTGATTTGTCCCATATACAGTCCCCAGCAGCCATCCTGGACGATGGGGACCTCTTTTCCGTCCAGATTCCGTGCATGTTTCATCTCCGAGAGGAAGGTATGCGAATGCCCGCCTACAACCAGGTCGATGTTGCGGGTCTTACTGACCATCTCCGGATCCGTAAAAGGCTCGCCCTCATACCCGATGTGCGTCAAAGCGATCACGAGATCACATTTTTGCTCCTCCTTCAGGTACGTCGCCCACTTGTTGGCCACCTCCACGTCGTCGAGTTTGACCAAATCCTTGGAAATCTTCCGGTCCACGTAGATGGAAATATCTGCCAGCAAGCCGAATACGCCGATTTTCATCCCGGCCCGACGGAGAATCGTATACGGCTTCACATACTGGCCGAGCTCCAGGCCGGAGAAATCGTAATTGGCACAGACGACCGGACACTTGACCATCTTCATGCGCCGGGTCAGCTCCGCCACGCCATTGTCGAACTCATGGTTTCCCAGCGTGATCACATCGTATTTCAGGGCATTGATCATAGCCACTTCCACGTCGCCGCCCAAAATGGTGAAATACGGCGTCCCCTGGCTGAAATCGCCCGCATGGAGCAGCAGCACATGGTTTTTCCCGACCGCATGCCGGACACTGTCGATATAAGCCGCCCGCTCGATGACGCCGCCCAGGCCCGCAAATTCCCCGGTCCGTTCCGGCTCCAGATGGCTGTGGGTGTCATTGGCATGCAGGATCACCAGTTTCTGCGCCGAGCCCGCCCAGCAGGCCGTCAGCGCAATCAGAAGCGAAAGTACAGTCTTTTTCATTTTCAGTCCTCCCGCATTAAATCCGCACGGCCGGAATCGGATTCCCGGCGCTGTCCAACACCTGCACGCGGCCGTCCTTGCGGCCCTCGATCAGCTTGCCTTCCGCCTCCAGTCCCTTGACATACGGGAGGATGACATCCAGCACATACTCGTCAAACGTAATCACTTCCAAGGCGTTGCGGTTGATATACAGATTGTCGCCTCCGGTCAGGAGGAAAGAAATCGTCATGACCCCGTAGACCTTCTCGTCGTCCAGCGGCTGCCCGTCAAAGGTCGCGGAAACCAGCCGGCCGTCCTGCGACACGCAGCGCGCCCCACCGATCACCTGCCAGCCCGAAGCGGCGAACTGGTCCAGCAGGACACGCACATCCTTGCCTTTCAGCGAAACGTAGCAGAGATTGTTCTTGAACGGGAACATGGACATGATATCGTCCAGCATGATATCCCCGCCCGGCATGTCGCGCCGGATCCCGCCGAAATTGAGGATGCCCAGATCCACTTTCCGGCCGGTTTTTTGGGCGCAGATATCCATCATGGCATCCACAAACCAGTTGGACAGGGCGCTTTCCGGGTACTCCTTCACCATCTCGCCCGCCGAATGGGCGATGACCTGCTTGACATCGGCCATGTCACCCTGTACGGCCAGCAAGGCTTTCGCCGCCTCACGCGTAGCCCCGCGGCGGAACTTCTTTCCATTGGGAGCCGTGTAGGTGCGCCCCTTCACCGTGCCGAGGGACTCCGGCACATTCTCCGCGCTCGAAGCCTTCACACCGGTCCGCGAGCCATCCATGGTGATCCGCTTCCATGAGAAAGTCTGGGCACCGCAGCCGACACCCAGACAAACCCAGAGGACAACCATGAGGGTCATCAATCTTTTCATATACTCGATTTATTTCTGTTTCAACCAGTTCCAAAGGTCTTTGAAAGAAGACTTCTTGCCGAAGATCAGAATGCCGACCCGGTAAATCTTCGCCGATACCCAGGCACAGGCGACAAAGGTCAGCGCCAGGACCAGGATCGACACCACCAGCTGCCACATCGGCACCCCGTACGGGATACGGGCCAGCATCACGATCGGAGAGGTGAACGGAATCATCGAACCCCACACCACGACCCCGCTGTCGGGATTGCGGAAAGCGAAGAACACGATGAAATACGCAATCATGAGCGGCACCGTAATCGGAATCTGCAACTGCTGCGTATCCGCCTCGTTCTCCACCGCGGAACCGATGGCCGCGAAGAACGACGCATACAGCAAGTAGCCGAGAATGAAATAGATAAAGAAGGCGATAATCAGCTGTCCCCAAGGAATATTCGCCAGCGTCGTCATGACGACGGACATCTCGCTCGGAGCCGTAGCTGTCGTATCGGCCGCCGCCGACATGGCGGAAGGATCCATCGGAAGGGTCGTTCCCAGCTGGTCGGCCGGAACGCCCATTCCCTGGGCCATCTCCATCATCTGCGCGGGATCGTTGTTCTGCAGGAAATTCTTGCCCAACAGGCCGCCGAACACGCCCAGCAGGACCAGGGTCAGCAGGATCCAGAGCAGGAACTGCGTTAGGGCAACCAGCGCGACACCGATGATCTTGCCGAACATCAGTTCCGTCGCCTTGGCCGAAGAAATCAGCACTTCGATGACGCGGCTGGACTTCTCCTCGATCACACTGCTCATGACCATACTGCCGAACATCGTGATAAACATGAAGATAAAGATGCCGAGAATCATGGAAAGGGCCATGTAGATTCCGGATTCCGAAATGGTCTCCTTTCCGGATTCGTCCATCGTGTACTCGGTCACATCCACCTTGGACTTCACTTCTTCGAGGATCTTGTCCAGTCCCTCGATCTGGTAGGTTCCGATCCGCCAGGCCTCCACGGCATCCTCGGCGTGCCGGCGCACCGTAGAGGAGAAATCTACGCCGAGCGGTTTCTTCGAGTATGCCTGGACCGACACGTTTCGGGCAACAGTATCCAGCTTGGACACCACCACGAGGGCGTCCATCCCGAGCGCTTCGAAACGCTGCTTCATGGACTCCGGCGATTCGGAAGAATAATCATGATAGACATTTCCCTTGTCCCCGTCCATGTACGGCATGACGATACCGGACTGGTCGACGACCGCCACTTCCATGGGCCTGTCCCCTACTTTGGACATGATCAGGGACATGACGATGACAGCGCCGGCGAACAAAATCGGAACGAGGAAAGTCGTCAGCAAGAAGGATTTCTTCTTCACCTTGGTCATGTACTCGCGGGCAATGACCGTCTTGATGATACGCAGGTTCATAGTCTCAGGCCTCCTCAGTTACCAGTTTGATAAATATGTCGTTCATGCGCGGGATCAGCTCCCGGAAAGAATTGACGGACAACTCTTTGGAAAGGATTGCGGAAAGGACTTCACGGCTGGAGGCCGTCTCGGCGAGGGAAAGGACCGCCGTATGGCGTCCGGCATTGTTCTCGTCGGAAATGACCTCATACAGCCCCTCGACGCCGGCAAGCGCCTGCTCCCCGGTATAGACCAATTCGATGTTGTTGTTACCGTACCGGTGCCGGATCTCGTCGACACCGCCCGTGATCACCAGGTGCGACTTGTTGATCAGCGCAATATTGTCGCAGAGCTCCTCGACCGATTCCATGTTGTGGGTCGACAGGATGATCGTCGCCCCCTCTTTCTTGAGCCGGAGGATTTCCCCGCGGATCAATTCCGCATTCACGGGATCGAAGCCGGAGAAAGGTTCGTCCAGGATCATCAGCGAAGGACGGTGCACCACCGTCGTGATGAACTGGACCTTCTGGGCCATGCCCTTGGACAATTCCTCAACCTTTTTCTTCCACCAGTCCTGGATGCCGAAACGCACGAACCACTCCTTGAGGGCCGCCTGGGCATCCGAACGGCTCATGCCCTTGAGCTGGGCCAGGTACATCGCCTGGTCGCCCACTTCCATCTTGCGGTAGAGTCCGCGCTCTTCGGGAAGATACCCGATCCGCTGCACATCCTCCTGCGTGACCGGACGCCCGTCGAAGAGCACCTGGCCGCTGTTGGGGATGGTAATCCGGTTGATGATCCGGATCAACGTCGTCTTGCCGGCACCGTTCGGACCGAGCAACCCGAAAATCTGCCCCTGGTCGATATCCAGGGAGATATGGTCCAAGGCCACTTTCTCCCCGAATCGCTTGCAGATATCCTTGCATGTTATCAATGCCATATCGCTAGGTTTTTTCTATTACGCCACAAATATAGTTGTTTTTATCGAAAAGCAATAAGT
>CADBPH010000230.1 GCA_902796455.1 uncultured Bacteroidia bacterium | reverse complement strand
GCCAGCTCTCCCGGCTGGAGTTCCACCGGCGGTCCCTGGGTTCCCCGCGAGAACGCCATGAAAAAATTGGTTTGGAGGACAGTGGAGGTTCCCGGCGGAAAGCAAGAAATCGCACTGCCGGAACCCTATTCTGCTGTCGGTTATTATCAGGATCTGGTTAATTTCAAAGAGGTTGAACCCTGGTACCAAGATATCGCAGCCGTGGCCGTCCGGCTTCCGGAAAAGGACCAGTCCATGACGGATCTGGGCGCCGTGGTCTCCTCCTCCGAAGGCAAATGTTCCGTCGACATCTTGACGGACGGATCCATGAATACCTTCTGTCCGCTCAATCCGGCCGCCGGCAAGGAGGATCCGTGGGTGCTGTATTCTTTTCCGCAGCCCCAGGCCTTCAAGGCGGTTACTACGGCCAGTGAAATCCTCCGTTCGCAGTTTAGCGGTCTTCCCGCAGAAGAACACATGATTCTGGAATGCAGTGACAATAACACTGATTTTAAGGAGGTAATTCGGATTCCGGATGGTGTCGTCCCCTCGAAAACGGTCGACTTCCCGGAAACGACGGCAACGTATTGGAGAATCCGTGTCCTGCCTTCGAACGCCAAGACCTTCCACCTGCGGGAATTCGTTCTCCATCCCGTTACAAAAGTCAATCATGCGGACGAAAAGGCCGGTTTTGCCGCCCAGCCTGATTTCATGCAATTCCCGACACCGGACAGCCCGGATGCAATCCAGGATGTAATTGTCCTGGGTGCGCCCGCAGAGGATGGAAAAATCCTGGCAGATTTGCCCGACGGCCGGTGGCGCGTCTATCGCTTCGGTTATTCTCTGACCGGGAAACAGAACCATCCGGCGGGAAAGGATGCTACGGGACTGGAAGTGGATAAACTCGATCCGGAATCCTGGCTCGACCACTTCCGGAAGTACCTGGATATGTACAAAGAAGCTTCCGGCGGCATGGTCGGACAACGGGGCGTCCAATATATCCTGACGGACAGTTACGAAGCCCGGCAAATGACCTGGACGAAAAACATGAAAGAGGAATTTGCCCAGCGCAATGGGTATGACCTTCTGCGGTGGCTTCCGGCGCTCACCGGCGAAATCATCGACAGTTCGGAAAAAACGGAAAAATTCCTCTGGGACTGGCGCAATACCCTGGGTGATCTCTTTGCCGAAAACTATGACCGGATCAACGACATCGTCAAGGAATACGGCATGCGGGGCCGATATACCGAGGCCCATGAGTCCGGCCGGGTCCTGGTTGGAGACGGAATGGACATAAAAATGACAGCGACCGTCCCGATGTCGGCAATTTGGATGAAACCGGAAGCGCAACTTAAAATGCACCAGGCGGATATCCGCGAATCCGCTTCCGTCGCGCATGTTTTTGGACAGAATATCGCTGCTGCAGAAAGTTTTACGGCGAACGGAAATGATGAACGCGCATATATATACTGCCCGGAAAACATGAAGTTTGTGGCGGATTATTCGCTGGCAAGCGGCCTCAACCGTTTCGTTATCCATGAATCCGCCCACCAGCCGTGTGACGACAAGGTCCCGGGTACCGGCCTTTTCCAATATGGGCAATGGTTCAACCGGCATGAGACCTGGGCAAGCATGGGACGGCCGTGGATGGATTACCTTGCCCGGTCCTGTTACTTGCTGCAACAGGGAAAATTCGTGGCCGACATCTTGCTTTATTATGGTGAAGATAACTGTATAACAGGTCTTTACGGAATAAACTTGCCTGACATTCCTTCCGGTTACAGCTTCGATTACATCAATCCGAAAGGTCTTCTGCAGGCCATCCGCGTCAAGGACGGGAAACTCGTCACGGAAACCGGGATGTCCTATCAAGTCCTTTATCTGGGAGAGAACAGCAAACGGATGTCGTTGAAGATGCTCAAATGCATCCTTTCCCTTGCAGAGAAAGGGGCAACCGTCTGCGGAACCTTGCCGGAAGTCCCCGCCGGGATGAATGACGACAACAAGACCTTCCAGAAACTGCGCGACCGCCTGCAAAAAAAGATGGCCGGAGAGAACCTGGCCAAAGTGCTGCGTGAAAACCACATTAAACCAGACTTTTCCGTTCCCGGGGATGACATCAAATTCGTGCACCGGCGCCTTCCGGACATGGATATTTACTGGGTCCGCAATTTCGCCGACCATGCTGTCGTCGCCGATATGAAACTCCGGACGCCCGGCGGTAAATACCTGGAAATCTGGAACCCGGAGGACGGGAAACAGTATTCTACGGATTGCTTTATTCACGAAAGCGGCGTTTCAACCGTACTGGACATGGCACCGGGGACCGCGTTGTTCCTCGTGGTAAAATACGGCGGTACGCCCGCTCCCGGAAAACCCGGCGACCCGCAGCATTCACTGGCGGTTCCCGGCCCCTGGACGGTCTGCTTCCAACAGGGACGCGGCGCCCCGGATTCGGTCACATGGGAGACGTTGACGGACTGGACGGCATCCAAGGATGAAGGAATCCGCTACTTCTCGGGAACGGCGGATTACACGACCACCTTGCAATTGGAGAAGGCGCTGGATGGCAATTCCATCCTTTCGCTCGGACAGGTTCATCAGATTGCCCGGGTTTCTGTCAACGGGACGGATTGCGGGATCGCATGGAAAGCCCCCTTTGTGGTAAACATCCCGTCCGGGACGTTGAAAGAAGGGAAGAATACGATTACTGTGACCGTTGCAAATCTTTGGGTGAACCGGATCATCGGTGATCAGCAACCGGGATGCAAGCAAACGTATACAGAAACGCCTAAAAAATTCTACCGGGCTGATTCCAAATTGCTTCCATCCGGTCTGATCGGACCTGTCACCTTGTTGTATTGATTGTTTAATAACGTTTTCATATGAAACAATTTCGATTATTCCTTCCACTTCTGACCCTGGTCCTGTCTGTCCTCAGTTGCGGCAAACCCGAGACGGGGACCAAAGAGAATCCGGTTGTCGAACCGGGCGGCGGTTCCCAGAAAGAAGAGCCGGTTCCGGTCCCGGACCCGAATGTCCTCTCGCCCAAAGTGGGGTTCCTGGCCATGGGATATGTCAAGGACGCGGAGACCGGTAAAGGCATTCCGGATGTCGTGGTCAGCGATGGATGGAACTGCGTCAAGACCGACGACAAGGGGGTATACTATCTGCCGGCCGAAAACGGAAAAAGCCGCTGTATTTTTGTCATTACGCCGGGAGATTACGAACCGCCGATAAAGGACGGCATCTTCACGGGTTACCATAAACGCAGTCTGAAAGCGACCACGCCGCTGCAGTTGAATTTCACCCTCCGCAAACGGGCCGTGGACGCCAGTCACTTCAAGGCCCTCATGATTGCCGACATTCAGATTAACAAAAACGGCCAGTTATATGATACTGCGCGCGAATATTTCCGCGCGATGAAGGAAATGTACAAGAGCGAGGCCTTACCAACCTATATTTTCTCCCTCGGCGATCTCGTGTATTCGACGCACAGCCGCAATGCCGTCGCCCAGTCGATGGAGGATTACAAAAACATGATTTCTTCCTCCGGGCTTCCCTCTTTCCAAGTCATCGGCAACCACGACCACTGGCCCCAGGCGAAAGCTCCTTTCTATGAAGCGACCGATGGATATTACCAGATGTTCGGGCCGGTCAATTACGCGGTCAATATCGGTAACATCCATTTCGTTATCCTGGACAGCATGGATTGGGGCGAATATGAGGACGCGGCCTATCATAATGGACTGAACGATGAAGGGCTGGCTTTCCTCCAGAATGACCTGGCGCTGGTCCCGAAAACGACTCCGGTCATGGTCTGCATGCACGTCCCGATGACGAAGTATAAATCCAACGCCAACCGGACAACGGTACACCATGATGAATTCATTCATGCCCTTTCCGGCCACGATGTCCATATTTGGTACGGCCACACCCACAACAACTCCAATTTTGTCTATGCGGCCAACCATTTGGCCCCGTTCGGCGTCAAATCCCTGTCATCCCACTCGGTTACGCGTTCATGCGGCGGGCTTTACGCTGCCGGTCGGGTCCTTAGTACGGACGGTATTCCCTGGAATGTCGTAGAGATAGAGTTCAACGGGAAGTCCCTGGAGTACCACCAGAAATCCTTCTCTTACACCTGTCCAAACACGACGTACAAAGCGGCATTCCCGGATGATGTCTGGGTCATCGGCCCCGACAAGACAGGAGACGGCTATGTCTGGTGCAACCCTTATATGTATGACGACACCTGGTCCAAGCCGGAGTGGTGGGAGAACGGGGCAAAGGTCGCAGATATGGAGGACCTGCGTTTGGAAACGCTGCTCGATCCCTACTATAAATGGATCTGCACCAATGTCCACCATGTTGATTACAGTGAGGATGAAATCAAACATGACCATCTGTTCCGCATCAAGCCATCAGAGGGGGTCAAGGAAGGAGAAGTCCGGGTCACCGACTGTTTCGGGAAAACCTACATCCGGAAAGTGTCCTGGTAGTCACAGTTGTTCCAAGAATTTCCAAACAGAAAAAGCCCGGTCGCTGACCGGGCTTTTTGCTGATTGCAACTATTTTACTGGCGGAATTTCGCTTTCAGGAACTCCCGGTTGAGCCGGGCGATGTGGTCCACGGAAATACCTTTCGGGCATTCCATTTCGCAGGCACGGGTATTCGTGCAGTTACCGAATCCCAATTCGTCCATCTTGGCAACCATGGCGCGCGCCCTGCGGGCAGCTTCCGGACGGCCTTGCGGCAGGAGGGCCAGCGAGCTGACGCGGGCTCCCACAAACAACATGGCAGAACCGTTCTTGCAAGTTGCTACACAAGCTCCGCAGCCGACGCAGGCAGCTGCATCCATGCTCTTCTCGGCATTTTCGTGTGTAATCAGGATATTGTTGGCATCCTGCGCCGCACCGGTCCGCACCGAGATGAAACCGCCGGCCTGGAGGATCTTATCGAAAGCTCCGCGATCCACGACCAGGTCTTTGATGACCGGGAAACCTGAACTGCGCCAAGGTTCTACCGTAATGGTAGCTCCATCCTTGAAATGGCGCATGAACAGCTGACAGGTCGTTACATGGTCATCCGGACCATGCGCCCTTCCGTCAATATACAACGAACATGCACCGCAGATACCTTCGCGGCAGTCGTGATCAAAGGAAACCGGACCGCTGCTCTTGCAACCGCGCTCGACAGCCACCGGATCATTACCCTCGCGGATCAGTTGTTCATTGAGAATATCAAGCATCTCGAGGAAGGAAGCATCCTCTTCGATTCCGGAGATATGATAAGTCTCGAAATGTCCCTGGGCTTTGGCGTTTTTCTGACGCCATATTTTAAGATTGAATTCCATACTCGATTAGTCTTTATAATTTCTGGTGGCCACTTTGATAAACTCGTACTTGAGCGGTTCCTTATGCAACTCAGGCTCCTGGTTTTCACCTTTATACTCCCAAGCCGCCACATACATGTAGTTTTCATCGTCCCGCTTGGCTTCGCCTTCTTCCGTCTGGCTCTCCACACGGAAATGACCGCCGCAGGATTCGTTTCTGTTCAAGGCATCGCGTGCCATCAATTCACCGATTTCGAGGAAGTCAGCCAGGCGCAGTGCTTTTTCAAGTTCCTGGTTGAATTCCATTTGCGTACCGGGTACACAGACATCGGACCAGAATTCTTTCTTCAGTTCCTGAATTTCCGAAATCGCTTTTTTTAGACCTTCTGCGCTGCGGGCCATGCCGACATACTCCCACATGATGTTGCCCAGGCGTTTGTGCATGGAATCAACAGTCTGTTTTCCCTTGATGGCGAACAGTTTGTCAATCCGCTCCTGCACCGCTTTCTCGGCAGCGTCGAATTCCGGCGTATTCACATCAGTCTTCGGCTCTGCGAATTTGTGGGACAGATAGTCGCCGATGGTCACCGGCAAGACGAAGTAACCGTCTGCCAGACCCTGCATCAGGGCAGATGCACCGAGGCGGTT
>CADBPH010000229.1 GCA_902796455.1 uncultured Bacteroidia bacterium | reverse complement strand
GGCTGGGACGGCGTGTTCGCCTATTCCTGGAACAACCGGATGAACGCAGAGCCGCAATCCATGGAGTATTTCTTCTCCTATGCGGCCCGGACCGATTGCCTGGCGCATTTCATTGCCTGCGCGGCCATGTTCCTGCGCGGGGATGTCGCGGAAGGGGCTGAGACGGTCTATCCGGCCCTGCCGCTGCAGACGGTGGAAGATGTCTGGCTCCAGATCCCGAAACGGGGCGGAGACATTGTCAATACCATTAACCGGACGGCGGATGGGCGGCTGACAAGTGCCTACATGCTGACGCACAAGACGGCCATCGACCTGCACGGGGATCCCGCGGTCAACAAGACGCTGGCGAAAGTGGAATACGGGCCGGTCAAGACCACCGATACGGGACAGATTGAATGGAACAACGAGATTCCCCATGCCGGCATGTTCCTTGTCCGGACGCCGAATGTCAAGGTCTTCTCCGGTTTCCCTGCCGGCAGGACGCTCGACTTGGGCGACGGTGTCACCCTTTCCGTCGGCGAGACCAAACTCGGATGGACTACGGTGTCCCTGACCAGCCGGGAAGGGAACGGTTTCAGCAAAGAAGGGAACGCCCTTCTGGCTGCCACGGGGTATACGCACAACAAGGATGCGGTGTTCACGTTTGAAAAAGACGAGAACGGGAAGCCGACCGCGAATATTTCCTCCCGCTGGTATGACTGGGGAACCGGTCCCATGGTGACGGAAGGGATTCCGGCGACGGTTACGCTGCCTTCTGCTGCCCGTGCCACGAAGTGCTGGGCGCTGGATGAGAGCGGTGCCCGGATGAAAGAAGTCCCGGTGAAACGGGGCAAAGGCGGGTGTGCCGTGATTGAAATCGGGCCCGCGTACAAGACGGTCTGGTATGAGATCCAGACGAAATAGGGATTGCCATTTATCCGTTTGAACATGAATAAGAGAGTATTTTTACTGGTTTTCGCTGCACTGCTGTCTGTCGGAATCCTTTCCGCGCAGAATGAGCATGAGCGGCAGGCGCGTCAGACGCCTGAATGGTTCCGGAAAGGGATCACGTACCAGATTATGCTTCGTTGCATGAGTGAAGAAGGGACCCTGAAAGGGGCGGAGGCACATCTGGAACGCCTCCTGGATCTCGGGGTCAATACGGTCTATCTTCTGCCGGTGAATGTGGCCGATACGGATATGGACCAGGCCTTCTGGAGTCCGCGCCAGGTCAAGTCCGGATTCAATGATCCCCGCAATTCCTACCGGGCCGCGGATTATTTCCATGTCGACCCGGAGTATGGTACCGACCAGGATCTCAAGGACTTCGTGGACCACGCCCATTCCCTGGGGATGAAAGTCATGCTGGATATGGTGTTTTTCCATTGCGGCCCCGGTGCACAGGTCATCAAACAGCATCCGGAGTATTTCCAGCTTGACGAGAACGGAAAACCGAAGCCCGGCCGGTGGCGTTTCCCGGTCTTCGACCTGTCCCGGCGCGATGTCCGGGAGTATTTCAAGACGGTGATGTTGTACTATGTCGCCGATTACAACGTGGATGGTTTCCGCCTGGATGTCGCGGACCGGATCGTATTGGATTTCTGGGAGGAGATGCGTGCCGCCCTGGATGAGTTCCGCCCCGGCATCGTGCTGGCGGCCGAGGGCCAGCGGGCACCCAACACCCTTTATGCCATGGATGTCAATTATGGCCGTCCTATCACGCTCTGGCCGATTACGAAGTATTTTGACACCAGCCTGACCTCGCCGGAGGATTGCGATGCTTCGGTTATCCGCCGGGAGCACGAGAAGTATACGGCCCAGTCTCCGAAGGGGACGCTCTGGTGGAACCACATGGAGAACCACGATACCTCGACGGATACCTATGACGACCGCCATGAAAAGGTCTGGGGCTATGACCGTTGCACCCTGGCCATGGCCTACTGCTTTGCCATCGACGGGGTTCCGTTCCTGTTCTGCGGCGAAGAGGTCTGCTACGACAAACGGGTCTCGATGTTCGGCCATAAAGACTGCTGGATCAATTGGAAAGAGTATCTGGATCTGCCCCAGGCCCGCGCCCGGGAGGCCAATATCAAGTCCTGGGTCGCCATGCGGAAAGACTACAGCGCCCTGACGGACGGGGAAACGATTTGGATCGACAACGACCGGCCGAAGGAGGTCCTTTCTTTCCGGCGGCATGACGGGGTGTCGAAAGACGTTGTTTTCGTCGGGAATTTCTCCGGCAAGAAAGTGAAAGTCAAGCTTACTTACGGTACTAAATATAAACTGGAGCCCTGGAGCTTTGTTTTCCAGCCTCTCTAAATCTTCATAATCATGAGTGTAGACCAATACAAAAAAGAAGTGGGAATGATGCACCTCGAGAAATTGATCGAGGAACGTGAAGGGATTTATGACAAACCGTTCCCTATTCCCGACAAGGAACTGCTTGCGCGTTTCGAGCAGCTGTACCTGGGCGCCGTGAACGACGTCATGCGTGAGTTTTGTCTGTTGCACCAGGCTCTCCCGAACCGGATCAAGCCGCTCCGGGAGTACCACACGGTCGCCGGATTCGCCTTTACGGTCAAGAGCGCGCCCAACGCCAAAATCACGGGAGAAATGGAATACCGCACGCAGATGCTGGATACCCTGGGCGAAGACCATTTTGTGGTCTGGGATACAAGCCGTGACCAGGAAGCGACCCTGTGGGGCGGCGTGATGACGGCGACGGCCAAAGGAAAGAAGGTCAAGGCTGCCTGCATCGACGGCGGTATCCGGGATACGCACCAGATCCTCGCTGCTGATTTTCCGATATTTTATGAATACCGGATTTCCAACGGCAGTCTCGGCCGGTGCCTGATTACCCATTACCAGATTCCGATTGTGATCGGGAATGTGACCATCAAACCGGGAGACGTGGTGCTGGGCGATATCGACGGCGTGCTGATCGTACCGCGTGAAGTCGCGTACGATGTCCTGATCCGGGCGGAAGAGATCAAAGAGAACGAGAAGAAGATTTTCTCCTGGGTCCACAGCGGCGAGACCATCCGCGAGATCAAAGAAAAGGGAGGATATTTTTAATGAATTTGCTCGTCGGCACACACGACCCGGCATGGGGGCATACGTTCCTTGCACGGGGCTCCGGAAAGGTTTATGCCCTCCGGAGCCTCGGAGAAGGATCGTCGCTCTGCCTGTTTGACGGGGCGACGATGGCGCCGCTGGGCGAATTTCCTACTCCCGGGGCGCACTCGTGCCATATTACGTTGCTGGAGCATCAGGCGGTTGTGTCCGATTATACCAGCGGCACCTTATCCTTGTTCCCGCTCGGAGCGGACGGGATGCCTGCCGGGGAACCGACAGTCTTGCCATTCGAGGGGAAGGGGCCGCATCCGGTCCGCCAGGCGGGTCCGCACATCCATTCGTCCTGGCTTTCGCCGGACGGGCGGAGCCTGGTTGTCGTGGATTTGGGTTCGGACAGGCTGTACCGTTTTCCGGTACGGGACGGTTGCATGGTGCCTGAAGAGCGGGAATGTTTCCCGGTTCCGGCAGGCTGCGGCCCCCGCCATTGCGCCTTCGGCGCCGGGGTCTTGTATGTGGCCACCGAGCTTTCCGACGAGGTGCTGGTCTTTTCGTGGCCCCACATGCGCCTGTTGCAGCGGTGCGTGACCAACCCTCTCCGGCCAGGCGGGGGCGGGCACGTGCTGGTGGGCCCGGGCGGCCGGTATCTCTACGTGTCATCCCGCCTGCAGAATGACGGGATCGCTGTTTTCCGGATTGGCGGAGACGGTTTGTTGACGGAGGCGGGGTATTGCCCGACGGGAGCCCATCCGAGGCATTTTACCATCAGTCCGGACGGCCGACTCTTGCTGGTTGCCTGCCGGGATGATGATCAGATACAATTGTTTAACCTTTCGGCTTCTGATGGGATGCTCTCGAATACGGGCGAATCCTTCCCGGTAAGCCGGCCAGTTTATGTGGAAGTCTATGAAGAAGATAGATTATAAATGGGTAATGCTTCTGCTGATCTCTGCGGCCTATTTCCTGGCGCAGGGAACCCGGCAGATTTATGCGGCGGTGCTCCCGGATATCAAGGCGGCATTCGGCAGCGGTGTTTCCGATGCGGACATGGGCCTGGTGGGGAGTGCATTTACGTTGGCCTTCGGCATCGTGATTCCCTTCGCGGGTCTGGCCGCCGATTTTTTCCGCCGGAAATGGATCCTGATTGCGGGAAGCGCATTGTTTTCCATCGGCATCCTGATGTCCGGATTCGCTTCCGGGCTGGGGCTGCTGCTGATTGCGTATGGCCTGATGAATGGAATCGGTCAGTCGCTGATGCCGCCCTGCAATTCTTCCCTGATCGGGGAATTCCACACAGACACGCGCGGAACGGCTTTTTCTATTTACCAGGGAGCGATTTACCTCGGCATCGTGGTGTGTTCGATCACTGCGAGCCGCATGGCGGCCGGGCATGCTGACGGATGGCGGCATGCTTTCTGGATTTTCGGCGGAATCGGCTTGCTGTGGACACTGGTCATGCTCCTTTTCCTCAAGGATACGCCGAACGTGGGCAAACGGGGAGAGGTTTCGATCAAGAATGCCTTGTCCGCTTTCTTCTCCAAGCCGACGGCGCTGTGGATGATGGCGGCCCTCGGGTGCTATTTCTTTGCGACATACGGCGTTAAGATCTGGACTCCCGTGTTCATGATGCGGGCGTTCCCGGACATGGCGCCTTCTACGGCGGTATTCCACGGGGTCTTCTGGTTCTATCTGGGGGCCTTCATCGGGGTGACCCTGTCCGGCAGGATTTCCGACCGGCTGAAACCGACGCGCCCGGCCATCCGTTTCGAGGTGGAGCTGACGGGGATTCTCCTGTGTATTCCGTTCATTCTGATCATGTCCCGGGCACAAGGACTGGGGCTGATGATTGCGGCCGTCCTGCTGTTCGGATTTGCGACGGGCGTCTATGATTCGAATCTGTATGCGGCGCTGCTGGATGTGATCGACCCGAAGTACCGGGCAATGGCGACGGGCATTTTCGGCTGCGGCGGATGCATCAT
>CADBPH010000228.1 GCA_902796455.1 uncultured Bacteroidia bacterium | reverse complement strand
TTCGAAGCCCTCACCGACTGGTCACAGCATCCGGATGACGGAATCCGGTATTTCTCCGGAATTGCCACCTACTCGGTTGATTTCCAGCTCTCTTCAGTTCCGCGTGGACGCACTGTCCTGGACCTTGGCGCCGTGAAAGACATCGCCCGGGTCCGCATCAACGACATCCCGTGCGGCATCGCATGGAAAGATCCGTTCCAACTTGAAATCCCCGCAGGGGTCCTCCGAGAAGGGCGGAATGAACTGGAAATCCAGGTAGCCAACCTTTGGGTCAACCGGATTATCGGAGACTGCCAGCCCGACTGCAAAGACCCTGTTACGACCACCCCAATGGCTTTCTACAAGGCAAACGATCCGCTCCTCCCTTCAGGACTGCTTGGACCCGTCCTGCTGCGCCACCTGTAAAAACTCCACCCCGCTCCTCTTGACATTCCGCTGGAAATCAGTTAAATTTGACAATCTAATACAGGATAGAAGAATATGGACAGGAGACATTTCATCAAGACAGGTGCCGCGGGGGCACTCGGACTCACGCTCGGTGTCCGCGAGACAGAAGCGAAACCCAAGGAATCAAAGACTCCACTGGAAGTCAAAGGGCATGTCAAGGAACCCGCACGGCGGATTCCCGTCGTGGACAGCGCGGATGTCGTTATCGTCGGCGGCGGCCCGGCCGGTTTTGCCGCAGCGGTGGCCGCGGCGCGTGAAGGATGCGATGTCCTGCTCTTGGAACGGGAATATTTCCTCGGCGGCCTGTTCACCGGCTGCGGGGTCACGCCGATCATCAATATGTACCACCTTCTGGAGGACGGAAGCGGCAAACAGGCCGTATTCGGGATAGCGGAAGAACTCTGCCGGCGGCTGGACAAAGTAGGCATGCTCTCCAAGGAAAACATCCGCCCGAAAGTGGATCCCGAGGCCGCGAAATATTTCATGGAGGCCTTCTGCGCCGAATCGGGCGTCCGGATTCTGTACGGGGTCCAGGCGACGCAGGTGACGCGTTCCGGAGATGCCATCGAGTCTGTTATCCTGGAGGGGAAGAGCGGCCGGGTTGCGGTCCGGTGCCGCTTTGTCATCGATGCTTCCGGTGACGGGGACGTCCTGGAATGGACCGGAGAAGACTTCACGGTTTACAAGAACGATATCGGCGCCATGTGGCGCATCGGCAATGCCGAAAACAGCGGAAAAGGCTCCCCGACGCCCGTGAAAGGGGTCAGGACGCGCCATACGGTCGGAGAAAAAGACCAGGACGGTCTCGACATGTACAACCTCACGCGCATCCAGCTGGGGCTGCGCAAGATGATGTGGGAAGAAGTCGAAGGCCTGCGGAAAATCGCCGGGAATGAAGACCTCTATCTGGTCGATACGCCCACCGTCGTCGGCGTGCGGATTACCCGCGTGCTTAACAGCGTCGGAAATGTCACGACGGAAGGGGCCGCAACCGGCAAGGTTTACCGGGACGTCATCGGGGTTACCGGCGGAGACTCGAACTTGAAATACAACGGCGGCAAGATCCTGAGGAAAGACCGCAAGATCTGGCAGATCCCCTATTCCTCCATTACGCCCAAGCACGTGCCCAACCTGTTGGTAGCAGGCCGCTGCTTCGGATTTGAGAAAGAGTTGACCTATGACGCGCGGGAAATCGGGACCTGCCTGATGACCGGCCAGGCCGCCGGTGTGGCCGCCTCCATCGCCGTCAGCCGCCGCCAGTCCTGCCGGGACATCAACGTCCCTGACCTGCAGGCCAAACTGCGCGCGCAGAACGTCCGCTGGGACGTGTAAACCCGGCCGAACGGCCTACGAAGCTGCGGCCCGGCTCCGGCTGACGAGCACGACGCCGCCGACAATCAGGACGGTTGCCAGGCATTTCTGCCAGGTGACCACATCCAGGCCTGTCCAGATGCTGATCACCGCGGCGATGATGGGCTGCAGATAGGTATACATGCTGACCAGCGTGGGCCGCAATTGTTTCTGTCCGAATGGGATGAGGAAATAGGCCACGAAGGTCGCGAAGAAGATGAGGTACCCGATTTCCCACCGGACCAGGGCCGGAATCGCCAGGAAATCTGTCTCCAGGAGCCCCTTCATCGAAAAGGGCAAGGATAAAAGCAAGGAGAACAGGAACATCCATTTCATGAATGTCACCACACTGTACTTGGAAATCAGCGGACGGAACAACCCGAGGTACAAGGCAAAACTAAGGCTGTTGACCAGCAGGAGTCCGATTCCCATGGGAGAGGATTCCGAGGCCCCGCCTTCATGGACAGAATTCAGGATCAAGAAGATGACACCGGCAAAGCTCAGCGCGACCCCGCCGGCCTTTTTCCCCGTGATGGGTTCTTTGAGGAAAAGGAAGGCAAATACCATCGTGAAGATCGGCCCCAGCGTGCTCATGATGGCGGTATCGATGGAGGTCGCCATCGTAATGGCCATCAGGAAAGTCATTTGGGGAATGAACAGGCCCACGCAGGAGGCCGCCGCTATTTTCAGGAAATCCCCCTTGTCGACGGGTTCTTTCGGAAGGAAAAGGGAAAGCACCCAGAACAACGCGGTCGCGCCGACTGCCCGCAGGACAAACAGGACCATCGGGGAAATGACGGCAGAATTCGCAATATCCTTGCAAAAAACGATATTGAGCCCGAATATGGTATAGGCTCCGGCGATTGCCAGGTGGCCCGCAAGTGTATCTGTCCGCGTCTTCATGTTCTATTCCTTGTCGGAGCGGGCAAAGATAGGAAAAAAAGTGAGATGCCCGTGCAAGGATTTCCCCGCAAAAGACTTTATCTTTGTAAATTGAGTTCCGCTTCTGCGAAAAAACCAAATATGGACCTGTCGGCAAATATCCTGGCCATCTCCCGGCATCGGATCGGCATTGACGGCGACGGCGTCACGACGCTGGTCGTCTTCATGGGGTGTCCCCTGCGCTGCCGGTGGTGCCTGAATCCGCAGACCCTTGTCCCGGCCTATCCGCATGCCACATATACGCCGCAGAACCTGTATGACGCCGTGAAACAGGATGAACTGTACTTCCTTGCGAGCGGCGGCGGCATCACTTTCGGTGGCGGGGAACCGCTCCTGCAGGCCGGCTTC
>CADBPH010000227.1 GCA_902796455.1 uncultured Bacteroidia bacterium | reverse complement strand
TCAATGATAACGCCGGGGTAGGCAATCAGGATGTCTCCGGGACCCAGGGTGAAGTCTTTCAGGTTCAGTCTAGCGGTGCAATGTCCTTCCAGGCAGGCCAGGATGTTGATGAACATCTGCTTGAAAGGCTCTTCCGGCCCGATGTGGATGTCTCCTGTCTCCCGTGAGGGGACCCCTTCGGGCGGATTCGCATAGAGATTGTCGTCCATCAGCAGGGAATCCCCCAGGGTCAGGGTGCGTCCGGACAATCTCAGTTTTTGCAGTTCCAGCTGCAGCACTGCTTTCTTAATGCTCATCCCGAAAAAGTTTGTTGGTAATGCCAGAACAGCGTTGCAAATTCTGTTCCTCCTGGCCTCCAGGGGTAGTTTTTAGGCTTTTTCAGCAATTTTTTCCATCCTCGAGACCTTGTGTCCGACCAGTGCGACGAGAATGCTCATCAGCGGGCTGATGAGGTTGAAAAAACAGAACGGCAGATAAACCAGGGTCGGTACAGAGAGGATGGTGGCTTGCGTCATGCCGCAGCTGCTCCAGGGGAACAAGGGGGATGTGACTGTCGCGGAGTCTTCCACGGAGCGGCTCAGCAGTTTCGCCTCATGCCCGCGTTGCGCGTACGTATCTTTGAAGATATTGGTAGTCAGGATGATGGAGAGATACTGGTCGGAAACGATGCCGTTCAGGAGGGTGCCGGTGACGACGGTGGAGGAAACGATGCCGCCCCGGGTGCGGGAAAGGGGCGTCAGCAGTCCGGCGAGGTGGCAGAGCATGCCGCTGGCCTTCATGCAGCCTCCGAAAACCATGGCGCAGATAATCAGGTAGACTGTGTTCAGCATGCCGGTCATGCCCCTGGAGGCGACCAGCGCGTTGACTTCCGCGTGGCCCGTATCGACACTCACCGAATTGTAGATGGTTTCGATAATCCCCGTGAAGAGGACTTTTGCCCGGGAACCTTCCACGATCTTTGCCCCGATCCCGTGGATTATGTCGGGCTGGAACAGGATGGCCGCTCCGGCTGCCAGCAGGGTTGACAGTCCCAGGACGATGAGGGCGGGCATTTTCCGGGCGATCATGATTCCGGTCAGGACCGGGACGATCAGGAGCCAGGGCGTGATCCGGAACGTGTTCCCCAGCGCAAGGGTGTATTCCTGGGACAGCGATGCGCTTCCCTGGGCGTGGAACAGCCCCAGGATCGTGAAAATCACCAGGGTGATGGTGATGGACGGGACGGTCGTCTTCATCATGTTCCGGATGTGGGTGAAGAGCGGGACGCCGCTGATCGAGGAAGCCAGGACGGTCGTGTCCGACAGCGGGGAAATCTTGTCGCCGAAATAGGCCCCGGAAATAATGGCCCCGGCCGTCATGGCGTCAGAGAACCCTTCGGCCCGTCCGATGCCGAGCAGGGCGATGCCGATGGTGGCGATGGTGGTCCAGGAGCTGCCGATGAGCAGGGAGACGATGGCGCAGATGACACAGGCGGTCAGCAGGAAAAAGCGCGGACTGATTATCTGGACGCCATAATAGACGAACATGGGGACGATCCCGCTCATGGTCCAGGTCCCGGAGATGGCCCCGATCAGGAAGAGGATGACAATGGCGGTCGTGACATCGCCGATATTGCTTTTGATGGCGTCCTCGAAGGCTTTCCAGGGAGTCTTGAACAGCCACATGGACAGCCAGATACAGATTCCGGCGGAAAACAAGAGGACAACTTGGCTGGCACCGAGGATGGCGTCACTCCCGAAGATGCTGATACTCAGGGAGAGAAGTGCAACGAGGGTCAGGATGGGGATCAGCGAGATCCAGATGTCCCGGGCCGGTTTGCGGGTAGGAAGTGGGGAAGGTGTGGGTTCTGTCATGTTCGTTCTATAAAGAAAAACCTCCGCATGATCCTGTTGCAGGAGCCGTGCGGAGGTATTGTCTATCAGAGTTTTCCGTTACTTAGAAAATCTCCGGTTCTTTGTTCTCATCCGCTTCCGGCTTCGGGGCGAAAGGTTTGCGGCGTTCACCACGGTGCTCGCCGGAACGATCGTTCCGACGGTCATTCCGATGTTCGCCACGGCGCTCACCACCCTGGGGCTTGGGACCCCTGCGGTCTCCGCCCTGCGGCCTGGGACGGCGCTCCGGCTCCACGTACCCTTCCGGTTTCTCGGTAAGGGCACGCATGGACAGGCGCATCTTGCCGGTCTTCGCGTCAATCTCGAGGAGCTTGACATCGATCTCATCTCCGACCTTCAGCACGTCGGCCACATTTTCGGTCTTCGTCCAAGCAATCTCGGAGACATGCAGCAGTCCTTCCTTGCCCGGAAGAATCTCGACGAAGGCACCGAAATCCAGGATGGAGACCACTTTGCCGTGATAGGTCTGGCCGACCTCGGGGACGGCGCAGATATCCTTGATCCGCTGGAGGGCCAGATCCATGGAAGCCTTGTCGACACCGAAGATGTCCACGACACCCTTGGTACCGCCCTGGCCGTTATCCACCTCATCGATGGTAATGGTCGTACCGGTTTCTTTCTGGAGACCCTGGATCGTTTCACCACCCTTGCCGATGACGGCGCCGATGAACTCGGCCGGGATTTCGATCTGGACCAGACGGGGCACGAACGGCTTGTAATCCGCACGCGGTTCGCTGATGCACTTGAGCATTTCGCCCATGATGTGCATCCGTCCCTCGTGGGCCTGCTTGAGCGCCTTGGCGAGGACCTCGTAGGAAAGGCCGTCTACCTTGATGTCCATCTGGGTGGCCGTGATACCGTCCTTGGTACCGGCAACCTTGAAGTCCATGTCACCGAGGTGATCCTCGTCGCCGAGGATGTCGGTGAGGATGGCATAGCGTCCGTTCGGATCTTTCTCGTCGGTGATCAGGCCCATGGCCACACCGGCGACCGGTTTGGTAATCTTCACGCCGGCGTCCATCAGGGCGAGGCAGCCGCCGCAGATCGAAGCCTGGGAAGAGGAACCGTTGGATTCCAGGATGTCGGAGACGACGCGGACGGCGTACGGGTTCTCCGGTGCCATCGGAATAACCGGCTTGAGGGCGCGCATGGCCAGGTTGCCATGGCCGATTTCACGGCGTCCGACACCCCGCTGGGCCTTGGCCTCTCCGGTAGCGAACGGAGGGAAATTGTAGTGGAGGACGAATTGCTGGTCATCCTGAATGAGGACCTCGTCCATCTCTTTCATATCCATCTTGGTACCGAGGGTCACGGTCGCCAGGGCCTGGGTCTCGCCGCGGGTGAAGATCGCGGAACCGTGGGCGCAGGGGAGGACATCGGTCTCGCACCAGATCGGACGGACTTCCGTCGTGTGGCGGCCGTCAACGCGCAGCCCTTCGTCCAGAATCAGGTTCCGGAGGGCTTCCCGCTGCTCGTGGCCGAAATAGCGTTCGACCATCGCAGCCTTGGCTTCCTGGTCTTCTTCGGACAGGGTTGCCATGAATTCGGCCTTGATGGCGGCGAAACCATCCTCGCGCTCATGCTTGGGTTTGGCGGACTTGGCCAGGGCGTAGCATTTGTCGTAGCAGAATGCATGGACGGCCTCTTTGAGGGTCTCGTCTTCCTCGTCGTGCGGATAGTCGCGCTTGACATCCTTTCCGAGCTCCTTGTTGAGTTCTTTCTGGATGCGGCAGTGGTTCTTGATTTCCTCGTGGGCGACTTTGATGGCCTCGAGCATGACTTCCTCGGGGACTTCCTTCATTTCGCCTTCCACCATCATGATGTTCTCTTCCGTTGCGGCAACCATCAGGTCGAGGTCTGCTTTCTCCATCTCGGAGAAGTTCGGGTCAATTTTAAACTGACCGTCGATGCGGGCCACGCGTACCTCGGAAATCGGGCCGAGGAACGGCAGGTCGCTGGCTGCCAGGGCAGCGGAGGCTGCCAAACCGGCCAATGCGTCCGGCTGGATATCCTTTTCGGCGGAGATCAGCCAGATATTCACGAATACAGCGAGGTGGAAATCGTCCGGGAAAAGGGGACGGAGTGCCCGGTCCACCAGGCGGGCAATCAGGACTTCGTAGTCGGAGGCCCGGCTTTCCCGTTTGAGGAAGCCGCCGGGGAACCGGCCTGCAGCATAATACTTTTCTTTATAGTCGACCTGGAGCGGGAGGAAGTCCGTACCTTCCGTCACTTCTTTCGCACAGGTCACTGTGGCGAGGAGCATCGTGCCTCCCATCTTCACCACAGCCGAGCCGTCGGCCTGCTTGGCCACCTTACCGGTCTCGATTTCGATAATCCGACCGTCGGATAATTCGATTTTCTTAGTGATAACGTTCATTATTTTTTCTCTTGTGTTCTTCCGCAAATAAAAAAGGGATGGTCCCTCTCCAAGGAACCGATCCCTTTGGTTTCCTATCGGTACGGTTATCGACGGAGGCCGAGCTCCTTGACGATCTTCCGGTATCTCTCGATGTCGACTTTCTGGAGGTAATCCAGGAGCTGACGGCGCTTACCGACCAGGCGGAGAAGGGAACGGCGGGTGACCACGTCCTTCTTGTTCTTTTTCACATGCTCGGTAAGATGAGCGATACGGTAGGAGAATAAAGCAACTTGACTCTCAGGAGAGCCGGTGTCT
Source organism: uncultured Bacteroidia bacterium (assembly GCA_902796455.1). GTDB lineage: Bacteria > Bacteroidota > Bacteroidia > Bacteroidales > UBA932 > Cryptobacteroides. The sequence goes on along the minus strand of CADBPH010000227.1, from coordinate 1,034 downwards.
GTATTGGACTTCCCGTACTTCGCGAAAATCTCTTGCTTCTTTTCAGGCATTAAATATTCAGCCATTTCTGCAAAAAATTTTGATAAATTGATAATAAAACAGCGCTTTATCCCAAAAAGCGGTAAAAGCGTGCAAATTTAGCGATAAATTCCGAGAAAACAATGCCTGACAGATTTTTTTGATTGTCTGTCTGAGATGTCGTTTTTTTTTGTATTTTTGCGTAATGACGGACACCACACCAGACCACACCAAAACAGTCAGACGATGAACCAAAAGACAACAGCAATCTTATTCGGCCTCCTTTTTTCGGCTGTGACGCGTATGAAAAGATTTCTTGCAATCCTGACCACACTGGCAGTTTTCGCTTGTACGCCTGGCGAACAGCCGGAACAACCCAGCGATTCTATCAAGGTCAGCCCGGCATCCGTCTCAGACATTTCCCACGAGGGAGCCCCTGTCTCGCTTTCCGTGGAAGCGAATTGCAGCTATCGCCTGACCTTGACCGACGAGGAAGGGAAAAATGTTTCCTGGATGACAGCCGACAAAACCTCCGCGTCCGGTTCCGGGACAATCCAGATTACCGTTGCCGCCAATCCGCTCACGACTCCGCGACGGGGATCCGTCAATATCATCGGCAATACCGTTTCCGCGTTCGTGGACATCTACCAGCAGGCCCGTCCGGTTACGCCGGATCCCGAGCCGGAACCCGAACCTGATCCGGAACCGGATCCTGATCCTGAACCTGAGCCGGAACCGGATCCCGGTTTCAAGGGATTCTATGAAATGCCTGTCTATGAACAGTTTGTATCTCCGCGGGGGCTGGACGTTCCTTCCGGCACTTCAATCCTCATGGACCCCGATTTCTCCAATCTCACCATCGAGGGGAACCGGGTCATCTTCGACCAGGGCCTCATCATCGAGAAAACGGGCGCAGACGGAAAGTACCAAATGGGTCTTCCGATCCATGTCAACCCGAAGTATATGGCCGGATTCCAGCTCGGTATCCATCACGATAACTTCTCCAAAGGAGATGC
>CADBPH010000226.1 GCA_902796455.1 uncultured Bacteroidia bacterium | reverse complement strand
TGCATGACGGGCAGCCTGCCGATCCGACGGCCTATTTGTTCGCATCGTTGTCGCCGCAGGCGTATGCCGATATGATATACATGTCTATAAGTACTGGACAATCACTTGATTAGATATATGGAGAAACTGTATTACACCATCGGAGAAGTGGCTGAAATCCTGGGCGAGAGTACATCGCTTGTCCGTTTCTGGTCCAATTCGTTCAGCAAGTATCTTAAGCCTGGCCGCAATGCCAAGGGGAACCGGATGTATACGGCCGGGGACATCGAATTCCTCAAGCAGCTCCACCTCCTTATCAAGGAGAATGGGATGACCCTGGAAGGGGCTGCCCGGAAAATCGCGGCGGACCGGCAGAAAGTGGAGGCCCGGGTCAAGGTCCTGGATTCCCTCAAGGCGATCCGGGCCCAGCTCGGTGAGATCCGTTCCGACATGATGAAAGCGCGTTAAAATGGAACAGGTTACAGTACAGGATATTGCAAAGACGATTGAGGCCTTTGCCCCCTTGGCTGTCCAGGAGGATTGGGACAACAGCGGACTTGCGGTCGGTTCGCCCGGGGACCCCGTCCACGGGGTGTTGCTGGCGCTGGACTGCACGCCCGAGCTGGTGGACGAGGCTGTCGGGAAGGGAATGGACATGATCGTAACGCATCATCCGCTGATATTCAGGGGATTGAAGAAAATTTCCCCGGATGATCCCGTCGGCCTGGCCGTGATGAAAGCGGTGCGCGCCGGTGTCAGCATTTATGCCGCGCATACCAATGCGGACAAGGTCCGGGAGGGTGTCAGCTGGGCCATGGCTTCCCGTCTGTCCCTGACTGGTGTCCGGGTTCTGGACGGGCAGGACGGCGTCGGGCTCGGGGTGGTCGGCCAGTTGCCGCAGCCGATGTCCGCGCAGGAGGTCATCCGTTTTGTCAAGGAACGGTTTTCCTTGCAGGCCTTGCGCACTTCCCGGCCGGTTTCCACTGCCGTGGAGACGGTCGCCTTGTGCGGTGGCAGCGGCGGATCGCTGATCGGTGCGGCCCGTGCGGCGGGCGCCCAGCTGTATGTCAGCGCGGATATATCGTATCACAATTTCTTTACCCCTGACGGCTTCATGGTCATGGACATCGGCCATTTCGAGAGCGAAGTGGACATAGTTGACATATTATTTTCATTGTTAAGGAAAAAATTTCCTAACTTTGCAGTTCGCATCAGTGACAATTTACATAGCAGCAACCCGATATTTTATTATTAAGTATGGCAAAGAAAATCAAGAAAGTCGAAACCCCGATCGACCAGCGGGAGACCTTCGTATCCATCCAGAAGAACTTCGCGGATTCAGACCTGAGCGTAGAAGAAAAGCTCAAGACCCTGTATGCGCTCCAGCAGGCGGATACGGCCATTGACAAGATCATCCAACTCCGCGGTGAACTCCCTTCCGAGGTGCAGGCGCTCGAGGATGAGATTGCCCTCATGAAGTCGAAGGCGGCCCAGGTGACGGCCATGATCGATGGTTTCAACCGTTCCATCGCCGACAACAAGCAGAATATCATCGAGTGCGACACCCAGATTGCCGCTTACCAGAAACAGCTGGAGAACATTGCCAACAGCCGGGAGTTCGACTCGATCAACAAGGAAATTGAGAACCAGGAACTGCTCCGCCAGATTGCGGAGAAGGTGATCGGTGACTCGAAGGTCCAGATTGCCGAGCACAAGGCCAACCTCGAGGAGATCAAGGAAAACATGGCGATCCGCGGCGAGGACCTCAAGGCCAAGAAGGAAGAGCTTGCCGGTATCGTGGATGCGACGGCCAAGGAGGAAGAGAAACTCCGCGCGGAGCGTGAGGCCTGCGCAGCCCGCATCGATGCCCGTACGATGAGTGCGTATGAGCGCATCCGCGGCAGCGTGCACAATCATCTGGCTGTTGTCACCGTCTATGGCGGCGATGCGTGCGGCGGATGTTTCAATACCATTATCCCGCAGCGCCTGGTGGATATCGCTTCCAACAAGAAGCTGATTATCTGTGAGCATTGCGGCAGGATTATTGTGAATCCGGATTTCGAATAGTTCCGTAACGGATTATGCCTGAGCAGAAAAGAACCAGAAAGAAAGAGCAGGCAGTCAATCTTGACACATTGGGGCTTGAGATGGGGAACAAACCACCTCAGGCTCTTGATTTCGAGGAGGCTGTCCTGGGTGCACTGCTGATCGAGCCCGCCTGTGTGGACGAGGTGATGGATGAGCTGACACCGTCGTGTTTCTATGATCCGAAGCACCGCATGATCTTCGAGGCCATGATTGCGCTGGTCAATGAGCATGTGGCGCTGGACCTTCTTTCTGTTTCCCAGAAATTGACTGCCCAGGGCAATCTCGAAGCGGTCGGCGGGCCGGTGACCCTGGCCAGCCTTTCGCAGAAAATCGGTGCGGCCGCCCAGGTCGAGTATTACATCAAGATCCTGAAGCAGGAATGCATCCGCCGGGAACTGATTTCGGCCGCCCATGAAATCCTGAAGCAATCGTATGACGATTCCGTCGGTGTGGATGACCTGATCGACGTCTCCCAGACAAAGGTTTTCGCCGCCATCCAGAACAATGTCAAGAAGGATGTGCAGGAAATCGGGTCCGTGATCCGGTCGGCCATGGATGACATCGAGCGCCAGCAGACCCAGACCGGCTACAGCGGAGTTCCTTCCGGTTATCCTTCCATTGACAATATCACGATGGGGTGGCAGCGGTCCGACCTGATTATCCTGGCGGCGCGCCCTTCTGTCGGTAAAACGGCATTCGCGCTCAACATCGCGCGCAACGCGGCGGTGGACCACCAGATGCCCGTCGCCATTTTCTCCTTGGAAATGCCGGCCATCCAGCTGGCCAAGCGTCTGATGACTTCCGAGTCCGAGTTCAGTGCGGACAAGATCAAGGGCGGGACGAAACTGGCCGACAACGAGTGGAATATCTTGGAAGAACGCTTGTCACGGCTCTCCAAAGCTCCGATATATGTGGATGATACGCCGAGTCTTCCGATCATGGAATTCCGCTCCAAAGTCAAGCGGCTGGTCAAGAGCAAGGGGGTCCGGCTGGTCATCGTCGATTACCTTCAGCTGATGCAGGGTCCTTCGGAGCTTCGCGGCATGCGGGAGCAGGAGGTCGCGGCGATTTCCCGTACCCTCAAGGCGACGGCCAAGGAGATGGATATTCCGATCATCGCGCTGTCCCAGTTGTCCCGGCAGTCCGTCCAGCGGCAGAGCAGCAACGGCAAGCCCCAGCTGAACGACTTGCGTGAATCCGGTTCCATCGAGCAGGATGCGGACATGGTCATTTTCGTGCACCGTCCCGATTATATCGGTCTTTCCGAGAACCTGGAGGACCGTGAAAAGACGGAAATCATCATCGCAAAGCACCGGAATGGCTCCACGGCGGAGATCCGGATGCGTTTCAAGAGCGACATTGTCCGTTTTGTCGAGGAAGACGACACCCTGATCGGAAACATGGATGTTCCCGCCGGCGGCAGTTACCGCGGGTCCGCCATGAATGACGATTATTCTCCTTTCCCGGATGCCGGCTATATGGACGGCGGTTTCCCTTCCGGTAGTTTCCAGTAATGAAAAGACTAGCTCTCATACTTTTGCTGTTGCTGGCAGGGGGAAGGATTCCCGCCAGTGAGTCGGCCGCGCCGGTCACATGCCTGCCGCTGCGTAGCGCGTCCAAGGCGGATGTCCCGTTCGGTACCGGAGAATCCCTGACATATGTCGTCCACTACAAATGGGGCGTCATCAATTCGGATGTCGCAAAAGGCTATGTGACTGTCGATTCTACGCGCATGTCCGGGAAGGACGTGTTCCGTTGCCGGATTTATGGCCGCACGGCCAAGTTTTATGATCCGTTCTTCAAGGTGCGGGAGGATTTCCGTACGTGGCTGACCATGGACGGGCTTGTCCCGCTGCGCTTTACCCGCGACACCAAAGAGGGCGGTTATTATGCCAGGGACGAATACCGTTACATCCGCCATGGGGGCGACATGCACATCGCGGCTTCCCTGGACAGCAAGACCAAGGGGCAGCGGAGCCTCAATCTTCCGCTGAATGACTGCACTTTCGATTTCCTGTCCCTGCTGTTCCTCGCCCGGAATGTGGACGTGGGACGCTTGCAGGTGGGCCATAAATACAACCTTTCTTTCGCCCTGGACGATGACGTGGACAATATCTATCTGGTCTACAAGGGGCGCGAAGTCCGCAATGTGAAGAATATCGGAAAGGTCCGTACCCTGAAATTCGCCGTTCAACTGGTTGAGAACGAGCAGTTCAATGATGGGACGGACATGCACATGTGGCTGACGGATGACGGGAACCGGATTCCTGTCCTGTTCGAGATGCCGATCAAGTTCGGTGTCGTCTCGGGCTACCTGGAGAGTCGGGAAGGGTTGAAGTATCCGATGCAATCTCTTGTCAATGAATGACATGGCTTCTTCTGAGATTGCGCATACCGGAAAAATCGTGTCGATGACTCCGACGGTGACGACCGTTGAGATTATTTCTGCTTCGGCCTGTTCCTCTTGCCACGCCGCCGGGCTCTGCGGTGCGGCCGATGCGGTCCGCAAGCAGATCGAAGTCCCGACAGGCGAGGCCAGGGGCCATGCTGTCGGGGATGTCGTCGACGTGGTGCTGGCCCAGACCCTGGGCCTGAAAGCCGTCTTCATTTCTTATGTGATTCCGCTTTTCATATTATTGATTTTAGCAGTATCTTTGTCTATCGCGGGGATGGGGGAACTTGCCGCCGGAGGGATTGCCCTGGGCGGAACGCTGTTGTATTACGGTGTCCTCTATCTTTTCCGTGACCGGATTTCCGGGGAATATGCGTTCCACATAAAAGAATAAAACTCAAACTGTTTCTATAAATGCAATCAACAATTATCTGGATTATCGCCATCGTCGCCTTGCTGGGACTCCTCTTGGCTGTCGTCCTCTATTTCGTGGCCGAACAGTTCAAGGTCGAGGAGGATCCGCGGATCGACGAAGTCGAGAAAGTAATGCCGGGTGCCAACTGCGGCGGTTGCGGATTCGCGGGTTGCCGTGCCTTCGCGGACGCTGCTGTGAAGGCACCGAACCTGGACAATCAGTTTTGTCCGGTTGGCGGCAATGATGTGATGAAGAAAGTGGCGGCCATCCTGGGCTATGAAGTCAAGGAAAAAGCGCCGATGGTAGCAGTTGTCCGTTGCAACGGCACTTGTGAGAACCGCCCGAAAACCAATGACTATGACGGATATGCGTCCTGCCGGGTCAAGGCTGCCCTGTACAGCGGGGATACCGGTTGTGCGTTCGGGTGCCTGGGATGCGGCGACTGTGTGTCAGCCTGCCAGTTCGGCGCCCTGTCCATGGACCCTGTCACGGGGCTCCCGGTAGTCGACGAGGCGAAATGTACGGCTTGCGGCGCCTGCGTGAAGGCATGCCCCAAGGCCATTATCGAACTTCGGAACAAGGGGCCGCGTGGCATGCGCATGTACGTGAGCTGCGTCAACAAGGACAAAGGGCCTGCTGCGAAAAAGGCCTGCAGTGCTGCCTGTATCGGGTGCGGCATCTGTGCCAAGACTTGTACGCACGACGCGATCGTCCTGGAGAACAACGTGGCGTACGTCGATTTTGCCAAGTGTAAGCTTTGCCGGGAATGCGAGGCCATGTGTCCGACCGGTGCGATCCACGGGGTGAATTTCCCCAAGCCGTTGGACAAGGACGCAGTCAAGAGCCGGATCGCCGAGCGCAACCGCAAGGCGAAAGAAGCTGCCGCAGCTGCCGCAGCAGCGGCCAAGGCCGCCCAGGAAGCTCCCAAAGCTGCCCAGACGCCCGTAGAACCTGAGAAAAAGGAGGAATAGCTGATGAAACGTACATTCTCTATCGGCGGTGTTCATCCCGCTGACAACAAGATTTCGCGTGAATGCGCGATCCAGGTGCTTCCGACCCCTCCTGTCGTTTATATTTCGGTGGCGCAGCATATCGGTGCCCCGGCCAAACCGATCGTCGCGGTCGGTGACCATGTCAAGGTCGGTCAGCCGGTTGCAGAGCCCGGCGGCTTCGTTTCCGCCTATATCCATTCTTCCGTGTCCGGTACGGTGAAGTCCATCGGGCCCCGCAAGGATCTCGCCGGTAACATGCAGACTTGCATCGAGATTGCCGTGGAAGGGGACGAGTGGATGGAAGGAATCGATACCTCCGACACCCTGGTCACGGAGTTCTCCGATGACAACAAGGAAATCCTTGAAAAGATCCGCCTGGGCGGCGTCGTGGGTTTGGGCGGCGCGACTTTCCCGACTCACGTCAAGCTGAGCCCGCCTCCCGGAAAGAAATGCGAAATGCTGATTATCAATGGTTGCGAGTGCGAACCCTATCTGACATCCGACTACCGTACGTTGTTGGAGAAAGGCGAGCAGGTCGTGATCGGAACGGCCATCATCAAACAGGTACTGGGCGTGGACAAGGCGACGATCGGCATCGAGGACAACAAGCCCGAGGCCATCGCCCATATTGAAAAAGTCCTGCAGGAGATGCGCAAAGTATCCTCCAAGTTTGCCGGCATCAGCGTGATGAGCCTGATGAAGAAATATCCGGAAGGAGGTGAGAAGCAGTTGATTGATGCGGTGATGCACCGTCAGGTGGCTTCCGGCGGCCTTCCGATCGACGTCGGTGCGGTCGTGCAGAATGTAGCCACCGCCCTGGCTGTGTATGATGCGGTGCAGAAGAACAAACCGATCGTAGACAATTCGGTGACGGTGACGGGCGAGTGCTTCCCCAAGCAGGCCAATCTGCTGGTCCGCGTAGGCACTCCGCTGAATTACATCATCGATTATCTCGGCGGATTCCCGCAGGATGCCGTGAAAGTGATCAGCGGCGGCCCGATGATGGGCAAGGCTGTCTCCAACCTCGAGGCGGCCACCCTCAAGGGAACTTCCGCCCTGCTGTTCCTGACGGCTGCCCAGACGGCCCGCAAACCCGAGAGCAACTGCATCCGGTGCGGCAAGTGCGCGGATGCCTGCCCGATGGGCCTGGAACCGTTCCTGCTCAACCGGCTTGCCCGCAATGGCATGACGGAAGAACTTGAAAAACAGGCTGTCCAGGATTGTATTGAATGCGGCTGCTGTTTGTACAGCTGCCCGGCGAACATCCCGTTGCTGGATGTAATCCGCCAGGCGAAAGCCCAGGTGATGGGTATTATCAGGGCGCGCAAGGCTGCCGCCGCGCAGAAGTAGAATCATAATAAGTACGATATCGCAATGAATAAACTATTGGTTTCACCCTCTCCGCATGTGCACGCGGACGTGTCCACCGCGAAACTGATGCGGGACGTGGTGATCGCCCTGTTGCCGGCCGTCGTGGTTTCCGTCGTCTTCTACGGATGGAAGGAACTGCTCGTGCTCGGCGTGAGCATCGCCTCCTGCGTGGGGATCGAATACCTCATTACGCGGTTCATGCTCAAGAAACCGTGTACCGTAGGGGATTGGTCAGCCGCGCTGACCGGCCTCCTGCTGGCCTTGAACCTGCCTTCGACCACGCCCTGGTGGGTGGTCTTCATCGGCGCCTTGTTCGCCATCGCCGTCGCCAAGATGACGTTCGGCGGACTGGGCCAGAATGTGTTCAACCCCGCGCTCAGCGGCCGTGTTTTCCTGCTGGTCTCTTTCCCGACCTACATGACCCATTGGGAGGCTCCCCAGGGCCTTTTCGGTGCGGATGCCGTTACGGGCGCCACGCCGCTGGGTGTCGTGAAGGAGGGCTTGCTGCAGGGGTCGACCCTGTCGGACATCATGTCCCAGCACGGTTTTTCTTACGGGCAGATGCTGTTTTCGAGCATCGGCGGCTCGGCCGGTGAGATCTCTGCCCTGGCCCTGCTGGCCGGATTTGTCTATCTGCTGGTCCGTCGCGTGATCAAGCCGCACATCACCCTGTCCATCTGGGCGACTGTCGCGCTGGTGTCGCTGGTATTCTGGCTCTGCGCCCCCGACCGTTTCACCGACCCGGTCTTCAACCTGCTTACCGGTGGTATGATTCTCGGTTCCTGCTTCATGGCAACCGACTATGTCACTTCCCCGATGAGTGTCAAGGGCGGGATTATCTTCGGTATCGGCATCGGCTTCATTACCATGATGATCCGTTATTTCGGTTCTTATCCGGAAGGTATGTCTTTCGCGATCCTGATCATGAATGCGACCGTTCCGCTTCTGAACATGTGGTTCCACCAGAAAAAATACGGGAGGGCTTGACATGGCAGTTAAATCGAATCTCAAGAACATGGCACTGTGCCTGTTCATTACTTGTTTCTTCTGCTCGGCCATCCTGGCGGCGGTGTATGCCGTGACCAAGGATCCGATCGCGCAGACCAATGCTGCGATCCTGAAAGAGTCTGTTTCCGCCGTCCTTCCGGAAGGCGGCGAACTCTCCGGCCCGCAGCCCATCGAGGTCGGCGGTGTTCCGTCGGAGTATTATACGCTGGCCAAGGACGGGAAACCGGTGGCCTATGCCGTCAAGTCGGTTGTTTCCGGCTTCGGCGGACCGCTGGAAGTCATGGTGGGAATCACGGCGGACGGTGTCGTTCACAATACGTCGGTCCTTTCCCATACCGAGACGCCCGGACTGGGTGCCAAGTGCAATACCGATGAGAAATTCATGGCCCAGTGGAAGGGCTTCGATACGAAGAACAAGATCCTGAAAGTCAAGAAGGACGGCGGTGACGTGGATGCCATCACGGCTTCCACCATCACTTCCCGCGCCTATGCGGCGGCAGTGAGCAACGCCCTGGCTGCCGTTCAAGGGAATGTTTCGGCCGCTTCCGGCGCCAGCGTTCAAAAATAAGGAGGACGGACTATGACCAAACTGCAATTGATTACCAAAGGTTTCGTGAAGGACAATCCTACGTTCGTCCTTCTGCTGGGTATGTGTCCGACCCTGGCGACCACGACTTCCGCCATCAACGGACTCAGCATGGGCCTGGCAACCCTTTTCGTCCTTGTCCTGTCGAACATGGCCATCTCCGCGGTGGCTCCCTATACGCCGGACAAGGTGCATATCCCGGTTTACATTGTCGTGATTGCGACATTTGTGACCGTGCTCCAGTTCCTGATGCAGGCCTTCACGCCCGACATCTACAAGACCCTCGGCCTTTTCATCCCGCTGATTGTGGTCAACTGCATTGTCCTCGGCCGTGCCGAGGCCTTCGCTTCCAAGAACGGGATCCTGGACTCTGCCTGTGACGGGCTCGGGGTCGGCCTGGGCTTCACCCTGTCGCTGACTGTGCTGGGCGCCGTCCGCGAGATCCTGGGCAGCGGCTCGCTGTTCGGGTGGAAATTCATCCCCGGAGACGGGATGCTCGCCTTCGTGATGGCTCCGGGCGCCTTCCTGGTGCTGGGCTACCTGATGGTCCTGTTCAACAAGTATCTGGCTAAGAAATAAGGAGGAACGGATATGGAAATCTTATTGATCATTGTTTCGGCGATTTTTGTCAACAACATCGTCCTGGCCCAGTTCCTGGGCATCTGCCCGTTCCTGGGGGTCTCCAACAAGCTTTCCACGGCAACGGGTATGTCGGCGGCCGTGTGTTTTGTCATTACCCTGGCTACCCTGGTGACCTACCTGCTGAACAAGTACTTGCTGCTTCCCCTTGACCTGGAATTCCTCCAGACCATTACGTTCATCCTGGTGATTGCCGCCCTCGTCCAGATGGTCGAAATCGTGCTCAAGAAGACCAGCCCGTCGCTGTATCAGGCCCTGGGCATCTTCCTGCCGCTGATTACCACCAACTGCGCCGTTCTGGGCGTCGCGATCAATGTGGTTACCAAGGAGTTCACCTTCGGTCAGGCCGCTCACATGCTGAATCTGTGGGAGTCGCTCCTGTATGCGTTTGCAACCTCGCTGGGTTATGGCCTGGCCATGGTCCTGTTCGCCGGCCTGCGTGAGCACCTGGCTTTGAGCGATGTGCCCAAGTCGTTCCGCGGTGTTCCGATCGCCCTGATCACTGTCGGCATCCTGGCCATGGCATTCATGGGCTTCTCCGGAATCGCTTAATATTTCAAACCATGAGATGCAAAAATTGCGGATGGGAGAATGCTCCCGGCAGCCTGACCTGTGAGAAGTGTCATGCTCCGCTTTCCTCGTCGGTGGGACCGTCTGTGCCTCATCCGGGTCCGTCTTCCGCACCGGCGGCACCGGCTGAACCGGCCGTTATGAAGGGGACCCTTCCGGAAGCTCCGTTCGTTTCCCCGGGCGGCCAGGTCCATCTGGCCGGAGTCGCGGCTGCTGCTGCCGGTGCCGCCGTCCAGTCCTGTCCGAAGTGCGGCTATCCCATGGCCCGTGGCATGCAGGTTTGCCCGAATTGCGGGACAAGTCCTGTCAAGGCGGCAGGTGCGGACCCGGTGCAGAAATCCCGTCCCGGAACGATCAATCCCTGGGCGACCCCCCAGGAGGGATCTTTCTGCACGCTGAAGCCGCTTCCCTGGCAGGGAGAGGGGATCGACCATGCCCCCATTTCCTATTCGGGAGCACAGATTGCATTGAACAGGTCCAATACGGATCCGAACAATCAATCGATTACGTCAAATGTACAGGCCGAGCTCTCGTATGAGGACGGAGCCTGGTACCTGGAAGACAAAAGCAGTCAGCAGACAACCTATATCCATGCCGGGCGGCGGATGAAGTTGCAGCCCGGAGATATTATTATTCTCGGAAATCGTCGTTTTGAGTTCAAGGGCTGAGACTTATGTCATTTGTCGTTGCCGACCGGTGCGATTTTCATCCTGGTGATGTCATCGGTGGGAAATACATAGTAGTGCGTTCCCTCGGGGAAGGGACATTCGGCGTCGTCTATCATGTGGTAGACGGCGCCGGTGCCGATTATGCACTTAAGTTGTTGAAACTCTGGACAGTTACGCCGGATATCGCCAAGGGGCTCCGGGACCGTTTCACGATGGAATTCGAGACGGGGCAGGTGGAAAGTGATTACCTGGCCCGGTCTTATTCGTACGGCGAGGTGGCCGGGAATCCCTACTTCCTGATGGAGTTTTGTCCGGGGGGCGATATGCGCAGCTATTCGGCGAACCGGTCGTCCGATTGGGACAGGATTGCCTTCCAGGTCCTTTGCGGCCTGAGGGATTTGCATGCCTGCGGCAAAGTCCACCGGGACCTGAAACCGGAAAATGTCCTGTTGCGCGGGGACGGAACGGCCGTCTTGACGGATTTCGGCATTTCCGGCGACCAGAACAAGCGCATGACGGAAAGGGGCTGGCTCGGGAAGCCGTCCCAGATTTTCGGCACCTATCCCTATATGCCTCCGGAGCAGGTGAATCCGCCCAGGGGCGGCCAGGCGACGGTCCTGCCGACGACGGATATTTTCTCCTTCGGCGTGATGATGTATGAAATGCTCGTCGGGGCGTTGCCGTTCGGCCAGCTTACCGAAAGTACGCTGCCGTATTACCTGGAGAATGCCCGGCGGGGACGCTGGGACCGGGAATCTTTGCGCCGGGCGGACCGCAGCGGTATCTGGAGCGAAGTCATCGAAGGGTGCCTTGTCCCGGATTTCCATTCGCGCACGCAGCGGGTGGACGACATCCTGAAGCGGCTCCCATTCGGGGATGATGCCGGCAGAGGCCGCTCCTCGGCGGCATACTTGCAGGTCAAGACGGGCCTGCTGCTGCGGATCATGCAGGGAGA
>CADBPH010000225.1 GCA_902796455.1 uncultured Bacteroidia bacterium | reverse complement strand
CTACTTCCTGCAGGGGTGTCCTCGCCAGTTTCGACGGGCAGCATCTCGAAATGGATGAAGTGTGCCGGTTCCCCAACCGGATGATTTGCGTTGGGGGCAAATATTATTGGAACGTTTATTCAATTTATGAACAATTTGCCGACTGCCTGGTGCAGTTGGGCCGCAAGGGAATCCGCGTCGACTCCATCGGAATCGATACCTGGGGCGTAGATTTCGGCTGCGTGGGCAAAGACGGTACCCTGCTGAGCCTTCCCCGGGCGTACCGCGACCCGTACACGGCCGGGGTGCCCGACGCCGTCTTCCGGACCGTTCCCCGGGAAGAGCTCTACGGGCTCACGGGCATCCAGATCATGGATTTCAATACCATTTTCCAATTATATGCCCAGACCAAGGCTGCCGATGCCGCCCTGGAAGCGGCCGATGCCATCCTGTTCATGCCGGACCTGTTGTCCTTCCTGCTGACAGGGAACCGTGTCTGTGAATATACGGATGCCTCGACCTCCGGCATGATGGACCAGCGCACCCGGCAGTTCAACAGCGACCTGCTTTCGCGCCTGGGAGTCCGGACAGACGTGCTGCTTCCGATTGTCCAGCCGGGGACGCAGGTAGGGACCCTCCGGAAGGAGCTGGCGGCCTTGTCGGGGCTGGGTGAAGTCCCGGTCATCGCCGTTGCCGGCCATGACACGGCCTCTGCCATTGCAGCTGTTCCGGCCGCGGATACTCATTTCGCGTACCTGAGCAGCGGCACCTGGAGCCTGATGGGGATCGAAGTGCCGGCTCCGGTGATCGATGCCGCGTCGGCGGCTGCCAATTTCACCAATGAGGGCGGTATCGAGGGCACAACCCGTTTCCTGAAGAATATTACCGGGATGTGGCTGCTGGAGGAATGCCGGCGCGTCTGGAAAGCTTCGGGCCGGGAGTACAGCTATGCGGATTTGGCCCTGATGGCCCGCGATGCAGCCGACTATCCCGGCCGCATCAGTCCGGATGATCCGCGTTTCGCCAATCCAGCGGACATGGATGCGGAAATCCGGGCTGCGCTCCGGGAATCCGGCCAGGAAGCTCCTGCGGACGATGCGTCCATGGTCAGTTGCATCTATCATTCCCTGGCTGACCGGTACAAGGAAGTCTTGGGCCTGCTGCAGGGGTTCGCTCCTTTCCCGATCGAGAAATTGCACATCATCGGCGGCGGCTCCGCCAATGACCTCCTGAACCAGTGGACGGCCGATGCCCTGGGCATCCCCGTCGTTGCCGGTCCCATGGAAGCGACCGCGATCGGCAATGTGATGATCCAGGCAAAAGCCGCCGGCATGGTCGGCGACCGCTGGGAAATGCGCCGGATCATCTCGGAGGCATTCGCCGTCAAGACTTTCCATCCTTCGAATAATTAATTATTAAATACGGTAAACATGAAAGAGACACAGATTCTGAATGCGTATGAGATCGCGAAAGAACGTTATGCCGCCCTTGGCGTGGACACGGACAAGGCCGTCGAAATCCTAGAGAAGACTCCGATTTCCCTGCACTGCTGGCAGACCGATGACGTCATCGGCTTCGAAAGCCAGGCCGGACTCTCCGGCGGTATCCAGACGACGGGCAATTATCCCGGCCGGGCGCGGAACATTGACGAGGTACGGCAGGACGTCCTGTTCGCCAAGAGCTTGATTGCCGGCCATCACCGCCTGAATCTCCACGAGATTTACGGAGACTTCGGCGGCAAGTTCGTCGACCGTGACGAATGCGGTCCGGAGCATTTCGCCAGTTGGATCCAGTGGGCCAAAGAGAATGACATGAAACTGGATTTCAACTCGACTTCGTTCGGGCATCCCAAGAGCGGGGATCTTTCGCTGGCCAATCCCGATCCTGCCATCCGGGAGTTCTGGATTGAGCACACCAAGCGCTGCCGGCGGATTGCCGATGCGATGGGAAAAGCGCAGGGAGATCCCTGTATCATGAATATCTGGGTTCATGACGGAAGCAAGGACCAGACCGTAGAGCGGAAGCGGTACCGCGAGATTTTCGCTGACAGTCTGGATGAAATCCTCAAAGAAGACCTCCCGGGCATGAAGACCTGCCTGGAGGCGAAGTTGTTCGGGATCGGCCTGGAAAGCTACACGGTCGGATCGCATGACTTCGTGGCCGGATATTGCGCGACGCGGAAACTGATGTATACCCTGGACACCGGTCACTATGAGATGACCGAGAATGTGAGTGACATGGTGGCTTCGCTGCTGCTCTTCGTTCCGGAATTGATGCTGCATGTCAGCCGTCCGATCCGTTGGGATTCCGACCATGTGACCATCATGAATGACCAGACGCTGGATCTGTTCAAGGAAATCGTGCGTGCCGACGCCCTCGACCGCGCCCATATCGGACTGGATTATTTCGATGCCGCCATCAACCGGATCGGAGCATATGTTATCGGTACCCGGGCTACCCAGAAGTGCCTGCTGTCCGCTTTGCTGGAACCGCTCGACAAACTCCGGGAATACGAGGATGCCGGCAAGGGATTCCAGCGGCTGGCCCTCCTCGAAGAGGCCAAGACCCTGCCTTTCGGCGCCGTGTTCGATTGGTTCAATTTCAAGAATGGCGTCCCCGTGGGCGAATCCTTCATCCCTGAGATTGAACGTTATGAACAGCAGGTTACGTCCAAACGCTAGCGGAAAAGGGCTCATATGGCACATGTCGTAATCATGCCCAAGCAGGGGCAATCTGTGGAGAGTTGTATTGTCTCTGAATTCAAGAAAAAGCCAGGTGATCCTGTCGTCCCCGGCGATATTCTTTTCGGATACGAAACGGACAAGGCGACCTTTGAGGAAGAATCGACGGTAGAAGGAACGGTCCTGGCGTGCTTTTTCCAGGACGGGGATGAAATCCCGGTCCTGACACCTGTAATGGTGATCGGCCAGCCCGGCGAGTCGTTCGAGGAGTTTGCCCCGTCCGCGCAGGCGGTTGCCGCCCAGGAGAATGCTCCCCGTGCGGAAGAACAGCTGGAAGCCCGGACGGAAGAGCCTGTAGCCGTGAAATATACGGATGCGGCAGCTGTCGCGGGCGCGCCTGCTTCTCCGCGGGCACGCAGGGTGGCAGCTGAAAAGGGAGTGGATCTTTCCCGGGTTCCGGGTTCCGGTCCGGACGGCAGGATCCTGTCCCGGGATGTTGAAGCGGCTGCGCTTTCCCAGGGCCGGTTGACCGGTCTGGCGAAGGCACGGTTGGCGGAGGGCGGACTGGCTTCTCCCGGAAAGGGAACCGGTCTGGCCGGCACGGTGCGGGGGGCGGACCTCATGGCGCTGGAATCGTCGGAAAAGGCAGATTATGAGGATGTCAAGATGTCCCATATGCGCAAGCTCATCGCCCGCTCGATGGCCGAATCTCTCCGGAATTCCGCGCAGCTCACCCACATGCTGGGAGCCGATGCCCGCCGGATCCAGGCCTTGCGCGCCCAAGCGAAAAAGGCCCTGGAAGCAGGACGCATCGACGTCAATATCACCATCAACGACCTGGTTTGCTACGCGGTCATCAAGGCCCTGCAGCAGTTCCCGCGCGTCAATTCCCATTGCCTGGGGGATACGTTGCGCATCTTCGGGCCGGTCCATCTCGGACTGGCTGTGGATACGGAGCGCGGTTTGATGGTCCCTGCCGTCGCGAATGCCGACCGGATGGATATCTTCGCGTTGAGCCGGGCCCTGAAAGAAGCGGCCTCGGAGTGCAAGCGGGGAAGCATGAATCCGGACCGGCTGCGCAGCGAGGCGGCCTCCTTCACGGTCTCCAACCTGGGAGGCTATGGCGTCGAGTGGTTTACGCCGGTGCTCAACCTTCCGCAGAGTGCGATCCTGGGTGTCGGGACCATGGTCCTGCGGCCCCGCCCGGAAGGCGACGGGTATTGTTTTGTCCCTTATCTCGGACTCAGTCTGACTTATGACCACCGGGCCCTGGACGGCGGGGAAGCGACCCG
>CADBPH010000224.1 GCA_902796455.1 uncultured Bacteroidia bacterium | reverse complement strand
GGCAAGGCCTGAGGCTGTAGAGAAGACCGTACCCCTGCCGACTGGCCCGGCAAAGCCTGAGGCTGTCCTTGCGGCGGAACCGCTTCAGCCTGCACATCCGCCCGCTGCGCCTGGGCCATCAGGTTTTCCAGCCCGTCTACAACCAGCCCGATAACAGTCTGGTCCCGGGCGAGGGTGAAGATTTCTTTCCAATCCACCTCCCCGCAAAAAAGGCCCGCGTCCACATCCGAACCCCAAAGCCCGCTGCGCAACAGCGAGAAAAACTGTGCTTCTGTACGTTTCATTCGGGAACACCATTTTCCAACGAAATTTAGCCAGTTTTTTTCATTTTTCCAAAGAGAAAAAGGACTCGCCGGATTGAATTCGAAAGATTTTTGTAAATTTGAAAGATGAATCGATGCCCGGAGCGGGCAGGAAAAAGACAAAGATTATGCAGCAACACAGCAGACCCGTCGTAGGAATTACCCAGGGAGACGGCAACGGAATAGGATACGAAGTCATTATCAAAGCGCTGGCCGACCAGCGGATTCTGGAATCTTTCACGCCGATCATTTACGGTTCCTCCAAGATTTTCGGCTTTTACAAGAAACTGATCCATAACCTGGACCAGATGGATACCCATGTCATCAGCTCGGCCGCGGACGCCAAGCCGAAACGGATCAACATTATCAACTGCTTGCCGGACAACGTATTCGTTGAGCCGGGACAGTCTACGCCGGAAGCAGCGAAATCGGCAATCCGGGCACTGGAAGCAGCGGTCCGGGACATCAAGAAGGGCGACCTGGACGTCCTCGTGACGGCGCCGATCAACAAACGCGCGATGGTGAATGAAGGATTCGGATACAGCGGTCATACTGAATATCTTGAGAAAGAATTCGATGTCAAGGAAATCGCCATGTTCATGGTGAGCGACCAGCTGAAGGTCGGCGTTGTGACCGGCCACATTCCGCTGAAAGACGTGCCCTCAAGCATCTCGCAGGAAAAGATCCTGGCCAAACTCCGGCTGCTGAAGCATTCCCTGCAACGGGATTTCGGCATCGACCATCCGAAAATCGCAGTCCTGGGGCTGAATCCGCATTGCGGGGACGGCGGACTGCTCGGTGACGAAGAGCAGGAAATCATCCTTCCAGCGGTTGAAAAGGCCAACGAAGAAGGTATCCTGGCATTCGGCCCGTATTCGCCGGACGGTTTCTTCGGGCTCGGCAATTACAGCCTGTTCGATGCGACACTCGCCATGTATCATGACCAAGGACTGGCTCCGTTCAAGGCGCTGTCGTTCGAGAATGGGGTGAATTTCACGGCCGGACTTCCCATTGTACGCACCTCGCCCGATCACGGGACGGCGTATGAGAAGGCGGGACGCGACGAGGCGGATCCGCATTCGATGATGTCTTCGATTTTCACCGCCATTGACATTTTCCAGCGACGCAAGGCCTACGATGCCCTCCAGAAAGGGAAAATGGAAGACCGCAAACTCGAAGGGTCCGAACGTCCCCAACGCCCGGGGAAACCGCAAATCGCATAAAAGCCGGCATGAAAAATCCGCTGAAGGCCCTGTTCTGGAAAATTACGGTCAGCCCGCTGGCCCCTGTTCTCCGGATCATACACGGCGCACTGGCCCACACGGAAATCTTTATTCTGGACACGCTGTGGAACCTCCGGTATGGGAAACCGTCCGCAGAGGAAGTTGAACAGGTCCGGACAAAGGTTACCTTTATGTACAAATCGTTCGAACGGCAAAAACTGGCCGTCCGGCTTTTCAACAGTATCCAAAAGTACTATCCCGGTGTCCGCGTTGTCATCGCAGACGACAGTGCAAAGCCGCTGGAGATTGACTCTGAATTTGTTACAATTATCCATCTCCCTTTCAACAGCGGTGTCAGCCGGGGGTTGAACTGCGCGCTGGAGCAGGTCCGCACCCCCTTCCTGGTCAAGGTAGAAGACGATATGATATTGTGCGCCCGGACGGATGTCGCCCGGCAATTGTCATGGCTGGAATCCCATCCTGAAGTTGACCTGACGGCTTTTGCCCATTTGGATGTCCTGTGGAAGGCCTCTGCCAAACGGGCGATGAAAATGTATTATGACCAGCCGATGACCTTTGCGCCGAAACCGCAGATTATCCCGCACATGACCCGGCTGGATGCCGGCCATATTGTAGTCGCCAAGCCGGCGAATGTATTCCTGGCCCGCACGGAGTCCATCCGGAAAATCGGCTGGGACGACAATATCCGGATGATTGACCATGCCGAGTTTTTCTATCGGGCTGCCGGTATTCTGGTATCCACCATCTCCACGGACACGGTCATTTTTCACAACCACAACCCGTATAACCGGCATTACAACAAGTACCGCGGTGACTGGCAGGGCGATGCCCAATATATCCGCATGAAAAGACAAAGCTATCCGATCCGGAGGATATGATCGCAGTATTCGGCGATTTTCTCGCGGTGGGTGATGAAGATCATGGTCTTGTCCCCACCGCGTTCCGTAAGATTCTGCATCAGAAGTGCTTCCGTCTGCGGATCGAGGGATGAGCTGAACTCGTCCATGAGAAGGATGCTGCCCGGACGAAGCAGTCCGCGGGCGATTGCAATCCGCTGTGCCTGTCCTTCGCTGAGCCCGGTCCCCCGCTCCCCGCATGGCGTGTCCAGGCCCTCCGGCAGATCCTTGACAAATCCGGCTGCCGCCGTATCGAGCGCTGCCCACAAGGCTTCCTCCGAAGCATCCGGATCGCCCATCAAAAGGTTGTCGCGGATGGTTCCGCTGAAAAGGGTGTTCCCCTGCGGGACATAGACCAAGTTGACACGGGTACGCGCCCCTGCTTCCACCTCTTTCTCCTTATTATATAGGATGATACGACCGACCGTCGGCCGCAGGAGGGAGAGCATGAGGCGGATCAGCGTGCTCTTTCCCGCACCGGTTTCACCAACGATCGCTGTCCGGCTGCCCGGCGGAAAATCGAAGGAAAAATCTTCATATATATTGGTATCGCCATCCGGATAAGCGAAGGTCAGGTGCTCGATCCGGATGCCGGCAATGCCAGTAAGTGCCACTGGTTCACCTTGTTCCTCTTTCTGAACGTCTTCCAATTCCATCAGCCGGTCCATGGAGGCAGAGGCGTTGACGAGGCCGCCGACGACCCGGGCGAGGCCGCGGGTCGG
>CADBPH010000223.1 GCA_902796455.1 uncultured Bacteroidia bacterium | reverse complement strand
GATGATGAACGCCATTTCCCAGCCGAAATGCTTGGCCAGGGGCGGGATGGTAAGCGGAGCAGCCAACGCACCGACAGACGCACCGGCATTGAAGATAGAGGTCGCGAAAGCCCGGTCCTTTTTCGGGAAATACTCGGCCGTCACCTTGATTGCGGCCGGGAAGTTTCCCGCCTCACCCAGCGCGAGAATACCGCGACAAAGCAAGAATAGGTATACCGAAATGGTTGATACTGTGAGCGCGACACTGCTTCCGGCCTCAACCGCACGCATGGCTGCAACACTTTCAATCCCGGCGATATGCGCGGTAGCCCAGCCGCAGGCAGCATGCAGGCACGCGCCGGCGCTCCAGACGCCGATGGCGATGAGGTAACCCTTCTTGGTCCCCATCCAATCTACGAACTTGCCCGCGAAGAGGCAGCAGATCGCATAGAAAATGGAGAAGAAAGCCGTGATGGTACCGTAATTGTCATCGGTCCAGTGGAACTCGGGTTTGATGAATTCTTCGTAGGTGAGCGAAAGCACTTGGCGGTCCAGGTAATTGACCGTCGTCGCAACGAACAATAACGAACAAATCCACCAGCGCCAATTGGTCATTAATTTTTTCTGAGTTGACATAGGGAATCAGGATTATTTCAATGATTGGATAATATCGAGCGCTTCCCGGCACAAGGCGGAAATCCGGGACCAGTCCCCGGCCGCCACGGCATCCTTGGGGAACAGGTTCGACCCCATCCCGACGCAAGTGACACCGGCCTTGAACCAGCCTTCCAGATTCTCCCGGGTCGGCTTGACACCGCCGGTGACCATGATCTGGCTCCACGGCATCGGAGCACGCAGTCCCTTGACGAAAGCAGGTCCGAGCACGTCGCCGGGGAAAACCTTGCACAGGTCACAGCCGGCCTCCTGGGCCGCACCGACCTCGGAGACAGAGCCGCATCCCGGGCAATAGGGAATCAGCCGGCGGTTGCACACAGGGGCGATTGCCGGGTTGAACAGCGGACCGACCACGAAATTGGCTCCCAGCTGGATATACAGGGCAGCGGTCGCCGGATCCACGACAGATCCGACACCGACAATCATCCCCGGAAGTTCTTTCACGGCATACTTGACCAGCTCTCCGAACACCTCCTGGGCGAAATCACCCCGGTTGGTGAACTCGAAAGCACGGACACCGCCGTCATAACACGCTTTCAACACCTGCTTGGCGGTCTGCACATCCTTGTGGTAGAAAACCGGAACCATACCGGTCTCCCGGATCGTTGAAAGTACCTGAAGCTTCGTATATTGCGCCATATTCACTCCTCCTTAGCGGGAGACCCGGCCACTGCCGTCCCCTTTCATCAGATTCTCCACTTCCGCAACCGTCATCTGGTTGTAGTCTCCGAAGAGCGTGTGTTTCAGGCAGGAAGCCGCCACTGCGAAGTTCAGTGCCTTCTGGTCATCCGGAGCATAGGTCAACAGGCCGTAGATCAGTCCGCCCATGAAGCTGTCGCCGCCGCCGACGCGGTCGACAATATGGGTGATGTCATAACGCGGAGACTGGTACAGGGTCTTGCCGTCCCAGAGGACACCGCCCCACGTATTGTGGTTGGCGTTGATCGATCCGCGCAGGGTAATGATCACCTTCTTGGCCCGCGGGAAGCGCGCCATCAACTGTTCGCAGACACTTTGGAACTTCGCACTGTCCACTTTGCCGCCCGTCGCTGTCACATCGAAGCCTTCCGGCTTGATTCCGAACACTTTGTCAGCATCTTCCTCATTGCCCAGAATGATGTCGCATCCTTCCACGAGCGCAGGCATCACCTCGGCCGCCTTCTTCCCGTATTTCCACAGGTTCTTGCGGTAATTGAGGTCACATGAAACCGTGACACCCAGCTCGTTAGCAGCCTTGATCGCCTCGAGGCAGACATCCGCCGCGCCCTGGCTCAAAGCAGGGGTAATACCGGTCCAATGGAACCAGTCCGCTCCGCGGAAAACCTCCTTCCAGTCAATCATGCCCGGCTGGATTTCGGAGATGGAAGAATGGGCACGGTCATAGATCACCTTGCTGGGACGGGCGACAGCGCCGGTCTCCAGGAAATAGATGCCGAGCCGCTCCCCGCCGAAGATACACTGATCGGTCTTGACTCCGTATGAACGGAGATCCTTGATACAACTGCGGGCAATATCATTGTCCGGGAAACGGGTCACGAAAGACGCGTCAATCCCGTAATTGGCCAGTGAAACGGCTACATTTGCCTCTCCTCCACCAAAGGTTGCTTCAAATTGATGAGCCTGCGAAATCCGCAGATACCCCGGGGTAGAAAGCCGGAGCATAATCTCTCCGAATGTGATTACTTTAGGCATAATATATTGATGATTAACTTGTTAAACTAATTTCGAACTTTAAATAATTGTCTTGACTGCCGCGCGCATGCCTTTCTCCTGGATCAGGGCAAGATCTGCGCAGAGCATCTCTGTCAGGCCCGGGATGGCATTCAGGTCTTCGTCCCAGATAAAGGTTGCGCCCAGGACCCCTTCGGCCACCTTGCGGACATCCCCGCCGGCCCACAGTTCCTGCAGGAGCGTGATGATCTTCGGATCATCGTTCGGCACAATGTCGACATCTCCGCGCTTGCCGCCCTTGTAGTAGGTGCAAATACCGGCCAGGCCGAGGACAAGGCCCTCCGGCAACTTGCCCTGCCGCTTCAGATAGGTTTTCAGACCGGGCAAATCGCGGGTGCGGTATTTCGGGAAAGAGTTGAGCATGATGCTCGTCACGAAATGCTTCACGAAAGGATTGCGGAAGCGGTCCATCACATCATTAGCGAACGATTTCAGCTCCTCTTCGGGAAGGTTCAGGGTCTGCATCAGCTCCTCGAACATGACCTTATGGACGAAGGCTCCGATCTCGGGATCCTCACAGCATTCTTTCACGGTGTCGAGCCCGCTGAGATAGCCCACGGGAGAAAGTACCGTATGCGGTCCGTTGAGCAGGGTCACCTTGCGCTCGTGATACGGGGCCTCGGAGGGAACGAACAAAACATTGAGGCCAGCCTGGTCTGCCGGGAATTCCTTGGCCACGGAAGCCGGGGCTTCAATCACCCACAGGTGGAAGATTTCCGCCTTGTCGAGCATCTTGTCTTCAATGCCGATCCGTTCGATCAACTGGGCGGCGGTATCCCGCGGGTATCCGGGGACAATCCGGTCCACCAGGGTGGAATACACCCCGCAGGCCGTTTCGAACCACTCCGAGAAGCCTTCTCCAAGGTTCCACAACTGGATATACTGACGGATGCATTCCTTCAGATGTTTTCCGTTTTCGAAGATCAATTCACACGGGAAAATGATGAAACCCTTGGACTTATCCCCACTGAAATACTCGTAGCGATGGTACAGGAGCTGGGTCAGTTTGCCCGGATACGATGCAGCCGGGGCATCCGTAAACTTGCAGGAGGGATCGAAGGCGATTCCCGCCTCCGTCGTATTGGAAATGACAAAACGCATTTGCGGCTGCTCAGCCAGACGGAGATAATCCTGGAAATCCCGATAGGGGTTGATTCCCCGGCTGATCACATCGATCATTTCGACGCTGTCGACCGGTTTTCCTCCGTCAAGACCCTGCAAGTTCAAGTGATACAGGCAGTCTTGCTCGTTCAGCATATCGACCATGCCCTTTTCAATGGGTTGCACGAGCACAACCGAGGCATCAAAATCCGTCTTCTGGTTGGTTTTCCAAATGATCCAGTCTACAAAGGCACGGAGGAAATTTCCCTCCCCGAACTGGATGACTTTTTCCGTGTAAGTTTTGGCGGCCGGAGCCGTCGCGCGGTTCAATGTTTTCATATACGTAAAATCAATCGTTAAAAGGCTTTTTTCTTATTTACAAAAATAATATTTTTCGCCGGATATTAGCCTATATTTCAAATATTTTCTAAATTTGAAAATAGAAAATTTAATTATACATTTCCATGAGTTTCATAAACGACAATTTCATGCTGAGTTGCGACACCGCACGCGCGCTGTTCCACAACCACGCCGAAAAAATGCCCATTATCGATTATCACTGCCACCTTGTCCCCCAGCAGATTGCGGAGAACATCCAATTCCGCGACATCACCCAGCTCTGGCTGGTGGACGGACACTATGGCGACCATTATAAATGGCGTGCCATGCGCGCCAACGGTGTGCCGGAAGCGTACATCACCGGCGGGACCAAATCCTCCTGGGAGACCTTCCAGAAATGGGCGGAAACCGTTCCGTATACCATGCGGAATCCCCTCTACCACTGGACACACCTCGAACTCAGCCGCGTTTTCGGGATCGACACCCTGCTGAGCCCGAAAACCGCCCGGGACATCTATGAGCAGTGCAACGCCATGCTTGCCACGGAAGCGTTCCGCGGCCAGGCCCTGATCCGCAAATTCGGCGTCGAAGTAGTCTGCACCACCGATGACCCGGCCGATGACCTGCGCTGGCACAAGATGATTGCCGAGCACCCCTTTGGCGTGAAAGTGATTCCCGCCTGGCGGCCGGACTGCGCCATGGCCATCGAAGACCCCGCCTCCTACAAAGCCTACCTGAAAAAACTCGGGGAAGCCGCAGACAAGGAAATCGATTCCTACACCGACCTGGTGGAAGCCCTCCAGAAACGGCATGATTTCTTCGCCTCGATGGGCTGCAAGCTGTCCGACCACGGGCTGGACACCTTCTACGCAGAAGACTACACCCAGGGCGAGATAGACGCAATATTCAGGAAAGTCATGGAAGGAAAGCAGGCCGACGAAAAAGAGCTCTGCAAGTTCCGCAGCGCGATGCTCTACGAGTTCGCGGTCATGGACCATGCCAGCGGCTGGGCCCAGCAATTCCACGTCGGAGCCATCAGGAACAACAACACCAGGATGCT
>CADBPH010000222.1 GCA_902796455.1 uncultured Bacteroidia bacterium | reverse complement strand
GCAGAGGTGATAATCTTGCCGCGGTCCTTGAACGACTCCGTGGAATAACCGACGCCGCCGTCACGCAGGACCACCTTGATATAATCGCCCGGTTTGAGATCCTTGGCCTCGACCAGCACGTCGATGGTCTTCCGGTCGATGTTGGAAACGGCGTAGTAATCTGTCACATAGGCATCTCCGACCGCCTCCAGCCAGACACTCTGCCAGATTCCGCTGACCGCCGTGTACCAGATTCCGTGCGGCTTGGAAACCTGCTTTCCGCGCGGCTGGAAATCGTTGTCCGTCCCGTCATAGACCCGGACCGTCAACTGCTGCTCCCCGGAAGTCAGGTAAGGGGTGATATCGAAGGAGAAATGCGTATAACCGCCCGTATGGTCCCCTACATATTGGCCGTTCACCCAGACGTCCGTCTTCCAGTCGACCGCTTCAAAATTCAGCAGGACACGGCCCGTCTGCCACTGGGGATTGACGGTAAAGGACGTCTGATACCAGATTTCGTCTTCCTTGGTCACCGTTTTTCCGACGCCGGAAAGGGAGGATTCCACGCAGAAAGGCACGAGGATCTTTCCGTCAAAAGACTGCGGCTGTTTTGAATCCTTCTTGACGATGGCATAGTCCCACAACCCGTTCAGGCTCTTCCACCCCAACGGATAGCCTCCCCGGAACATCTGCGGGCGCGGATACTCCATATGCGAATGATACGGAAGGACTTCCTCCGCCCAGGGAGTACGGATCCGGTTCCCCTGGGGCGCCCACACCTGGGCTGAGGCCGCCGCGCAGAGCAGGAGCGACGCGGCCGCGGACAAAATAGAAAGTTTCAGATTCATAGCGTAAAAAACGGTTGTATTAATTTCCCAAATATAGTAAATTTGTACGAATAACCGAAATACGAAACCTCGAATGGTATCTTTTATTCTCAGCCTGTTGCTCCTGGTTGCCGGGTATTTCCTCTACGGCAAGTTTGTCGAGCACGTTTTCAAACCCGATCCGGCCCGGATGACGCCGGCCATCGCCAAAGCGGACGGAGTGGATTTCGTTCCCATGCCGACATGGAAAATTTTCATGATCCAATTCCTGAACATTGCCGGGACCGGGCCCATCTTCGGTGCGATCATGGGGGCCAAATTCGGGCCTGCATCCTATCTCTGGATCGTCCTGGGATGCATTTTCGCAGGCGCCGTCCACGACTACCTGCTCGGCATGTTGTCCCTGCGCCATGACGGGGCCGGGCTCCCGGCCATCGTCGGCACCTATCTCGGGAATAAAGTCAAGAACGTGATGATGGTCTTCTCGGTCCTGTTGCTGCTGCTTGTCGGCACGGTATTCGTCTACAGCCCCGCCCTGATTCTCGGCGACATTGCCGGAGACGGTTCCCGCACCGCCATGATGATATGGGTCGCTGTCATTTTCATCTATTACATCATCGCCACGCTGCTGCCGATCGACAAGATTATCGGCAAGATATACCCGATTTTCGCTGTTTCCCTGCTCTTCATGGCCGTCGCCCTGATGGTCGGTCTGCTGAGCAAATGGCCCGCGATTCCGGAACTCTGGCAAGGCCTGGGCAACAGGGGCCCTTCCGTCGGTGTCAAGGGACAGCCCATTTTCCCGTTCCTGTTCATCACAATCGCCTGCGGAGCCATCAGCGGCTTCCATGCCACGCAAAGTCCGATGATGGCCCGCTGCATGAAGAATGAGAAACTGGGAAGACCGATTTTCTACGGTTCGATGATTACGGAAGGCATTGTGGCCCTGATCTGGGCGGCCGTCTCCTCCTACTTCTTCTTTGCCGGAGGGGCCGCGGAAGTCGGCTCCGACCTGTCGGCTGCCGCTCCGACCGTTGTCACCAAGGTCTCCAAGAGCTGGCTGGGCATGCTGGGAGGCATCCTCGCCCTTCTCGGGGTCGTGGCCGCGCCGATCACGAGCGGAGACACCGCTTTCCGCAGCGCCCGCCTGATCATCGCGGATTTCCTGCACATGAGCCAGCAGTCGGTCCGGAACCGCCTGACCATCTGCATTCCGTTCTTCCTGGCCGCCTGCGTCGCCTTGTGGTTCAGCATCGCCAATGCAGACGGATTCAATATCATCTGGCGGTATTTCGGCTGGGCCAATCAAACGCTCTCGGTATTCAGCTTGTGGGCCGCTACGGTTTTCCTGGCCAAGGAAAGGCCCGGATACAGTTACATGCTCACACTGATTCCCGCATGCTTCATGACAGCGGTCTGCGTGACATACATCTGCGTCGCCAAGATTGGATTCAACCTTCCCGTCACCTGGAATACCGCCATCGGCGCCCTGACGCTGGTCGGGTCGTTCCTGCTCTTCATGCTGTGGCAGAAAGGTCGTAAAATAGGTATAAATCATTAATTTAGAACAAATATGCTTGACAAAGAACGTGGATTGTACGTCGCCCACTGCGACGAAGGTCCGATCAGCATCATCGGCAAGATGGCCAACCGCCACGGCCTGATCGCCGGCGCCACCGGTACCGGAAAGACCGTCACCCTTCAAGTCCTCGCGGAAACCTTCTGCCAGGCGGGTGTCCCCTGTTTCATGGCGGACATGAAAGGCGACTTGTCCGGAATCAGCCAGGCTGGCCGGCTGTCGGGGTTCATCCAAAAACGGATGCCCGAATTCGGGATCGAGGACCCGCAGTTCCAACCCTGCCCGGTCCGTTTCTTCGACGTTTTCGGAGAGCAGGGGCATCCCATGCGGGCGACGATTTCCGACATGGGGCCGCAACTGCTGTCCCGCCTGCTTGCCCTGAATGAGACCCAGACCGGTGTCCTGAATATCGTCTTCCGCATCGCTGACGAAAGAGGTCTCCTGCTCATCGACATGAAGGACCTGAGGGCCATGCTCGACTTCGTCGCCAAGAATGCCGCAGAATTCACGACCACCTATGGGAACATCTCCCCGGCAAGCGTCGGTGCCATCCAGCGTGCACTCCTGACACTCGACAACCAGGGAGCGGACAAATTCTTCGGAGAGCCCGCATTCGACATTTACGACCTCCTGCAGTGCGAAGGCGGGAAAGGAATCATGAATGTCCTGGCCGCGGACAAGCTGATGCTGAATCCGAAACTGTATTCGACGTTCCTCCTCTGGCTGCTGTCCGAACTGTACAGCACCCTCCCGGAAGTCGGAGACATGGATCTCCCGAAGCTTGTCTTCTTCTTCGACGAAGCGCACATGCTCTTCGACGATACCTCCAAGGCACTGGTAGACAAGATCGAGCAAGTGGTCCGGCTCATCCGGAGCAAGGGTGTCGGCGTGTACTTTGTCACACAGTCCCCCACTGACATTCCGGAGGCCATCCTCGGGCAGCTCGGAAACCGGGTACAACACGCCCTGCGCGCTTTCACGCCCAAGGACCAGAAAGCCGTCAAGACGGCGGCCGATACGTTCCGCCCCAATCCGGCGTTCAAGACGGACGAGGCCATCATGAACCTCGAAACCGGTGAAGCCCTGGTCTCCTTCCTGGATGAAAAAGGCGCCCCCAGCATCGTACAACGGGCAAAAATCCTCTTCCCGCTCAGCCAAATCGGTGCGATTACCGAAGCGCAGCGTGAGGAGATTATCAAGAAATCCCGCCTCTACGGCCGTTATGACCAGACGTTCGACCGGGAGAGTGCTTTTGAAATCCTGCTGAAAAAAGCGGAGGAGGAAACCCTCGCCGCCGAAGAAGCCCGGCAGGCGAATGAAGCAGCTGAGCAGGAAGCCAAGGCCGAGAAAGAGAAAGCCAAGAAGAAGGGTTCGGGGATCGGCAACAAGATTCTCAATGCGGTTGCCACAGCTGTCGCAGCCAGCGTCGCCAAGAGTATCGGAAGTGCCGTTTCCACCTCGCTGGGCGGAAAATCCACCTCCACAAAATCTTCAAGGTCAAAGACTTCAACCAAGAGCGCAGCCGGTAAAGCAGCCAGCAGCGCCGCTTCGGCAGCGACCCGGACCATTACCCGGGAACTGACCCGCAGCATACTCGGAAGCCTGATCAAATAGGGAATGCCCGACCTGCTTATTTTTCAAAAAAGGAGAAGTGGACACGTCCGTACCGCTTCTCCTTTTTGAATGCGGGGTGGGACGTGAAAGAATGCTCGTCGCCGTGCTCCAGGATAAAATAGGCGCCGGGGAAGAGGATATCCTGCGCCAGCACCTTGTCCGGAATCAGTTCCAAGCCCTCCAGGGCATACGGAGGGTCGGCAAAGACGAGATCGAATTTCTCGTGGCAGATCGGCAGGAATTCAAAAACATTGTGCCGGACCACCGTCAGGTTCCGGATGCCCAGTCGCTGGGCCTGTGTCTTGATAAAAGCAGCATACTGGGGGTTCATTTCCACGCACCAGACATGCCCTACGCCCCGGGAAACGAACTCATAGGACACCGAGCCCGTACCGCCGAACAGGTCCAGGACCTTGAGGTCGGCAAACTCGTATTCATTGTCCAGGATGTTGAAGAGGGCTTCCTTGGCATAATCCGTCGTCGGACGAGCGGAAAAAGAAGGAGGGACCTCGATGGTCTTTCCCTTGAGGGAACCGGAAATGATACGCATCAGATAACCTCCACTGCCTTGAAATACCGGTACAGCGACATTTCCATTTCCTGGGTGAGCGGCGTCCGAAAGACGATCCCGGAAACCTCGGGATTCAACTGCAATTTTTTCATTACCAGGAAGATGAAATACTCCGCCGTCGTGAAATCCACCGCTTCATAGGCATTGCAGAGCTGGAGGCTCTTCCCCTGCGATACGGCCAGGTGCAAATACCCGTCCCGATACGAGGCCAGGATTTTATTGTAGTCCGGGCACTGGGGCAGATCCCGCAGGATATAATACATCTCCGGCAGGACCGGAGCAGAAGTGCCGTCCGTCATCAGGACCGTCTGCGAGATAACCTTCGACAGGGATTCATCCAGCGAATTGGAATACACCAGGACGGCGCCGTATTCGGGCAGCGGGACCGATTCCACTCGGTCCTCCTCCCGCAGCGAGACCACCTCAGACAAGGCTTCACGCGCATTGGACGGGTCAAAGAAAGGAGCCGGCACCAAGGTGAACTTCGGCGTCATGAGCGCAATGTCCACCTTGTCGTAACGGCGCTGGAACTCCGGTGTCGTAAAAATCCGTTCCGAGCCCAGCCAGCCGGAAGAATGGCTTTCTCCATCCTTCTCTACCTTAAAAGAATATCCACTCAAGGAGACTTGAATGGATATCCTGGTATATGGCGTAAATTCCATATCTATGAAAGCCGGGAAGACAGGCTGCGCCTACTCCCAGTTACCGGCATTGTTGTTCGGCGTAGTTACGCTACCGACCTGCAGGCCCTTGTACATACCCTTGGCATCCTGTTCGGCATCCAGATTGATCCGGAGCTGGTTGTCAAGACCTTTGAGAAGCTTCTTGTACGGCATGCGCGCTTCGAAAAGCGGGACATTGACACCGGAAACCTGCTTGACAACTGCTTCCATCTCGATGGGTTCCTTCCCGGAGAACGGGATGTAACGCAGCGAGTCCATGCAGAAATCCCGACGGCTGGCGAACAGCGTATCCTTCACGGGGACAGAGGTCCTGGTAGAGAACACGAGGTTCTTCTCACCATTCTTCCACATCTTGTAGAGATCCTCATTGGTGATCTTGCGGTTGGCCTTTTTAATCTTTTCCGTATTGGCCACGGCGAGAGAGTCGTCGTTGGAACCGATCTGCATGATGACATCCATCTTGCCGTTGTTATAGAACATGGCGAGGGAATCGATATCAGCGGTAAACCGACCGTTGACACTCTTGTATGCAACCTCGAGGGTGCGGATATCCTTCAGGCGCTGGATGGCCACAGTCCGGCGCGCCTCCGTCGCCTTGTTGAACTTAACAGGCTTCTGAATGCTGGTGACAATCGCATAGACAAGAGCGATGATGGCCACAGGAAGAATCAGGTAGGTGAAAACCTTTTTAAGAATGTCCATAATGTATTTTTAGTTTTTTTATTTCACTACAATCATCGGACAAAGTTATGAAAATGATTTATCAAATGCAATAATTTGACTAAATTTGCCACGGAAATAAAACGCAGATGGAAGCAGTTGACAAAAAAAAGATTTCCCACCTCCATGGGATGCTCTCCCGGGCACGGATCATTACCACGATCTCCCATGTCCATCCGGACGGGGATGCCATCGGGAGCAGCCTGGCCATGCTGGAATTCCTCCGCGTCATGGGGAAGGATGCCGCATCCGTTTTTCCGGACCCGGCTCCCGACTCGCTTTCCTTCCTGGCCGGCGAAATGCCCCGCACCGATATCCTGTCTTATTCCGGCGAACCCCGGGAGACGGTGGCGCGGCTTCAGGCCTCCGACCTTATCATCTGCCTGGATTTCAACGATTTCACAAGAGTCGAAGGGCTCCGGGACATCCTGCTTGCGACCCAGGCGCCCAAGGTCCTGATCGACCATCACAAAGACCCCGACCTGACCGCATTCGACCTGGCTTTTTCACGCGTGGATGTTTCCTCCACCTGTGAATTGCTGTACCATATCCTCCTGGAAATGCCCGAAATCCAAGGAGACCCTTCCCGGCTCCCCCAGGCGGCCGCACATGCACTCATGACGGGCATGACGACCGACACCAACAATTTCGCCAATTCCACCTACCCCTCCACTTTCGCCATGGCGGCGGGACTGCTGCGGGCCGGGGTGAACCGGGACGATATTTTGGTACATGTGTTGCAGGACTATCCGCTGCGCCGGCTCCGCGTCCTGGGGAAATTGCTCGATTCCGGCCTGCATCTCACTCCTGAAGGCGTGGCCTGGATGGTGCTCGACCTCGAGACGTCCGCTTCCTACGGACTCACGGAAGGCGACACGGAGGGATTCGTGAATGTCCCGCTGTCCGTCCGCGACATCCGCATGAGCATCTTCCTCAAGCAAGAGTCGGACACCTGCCTGCGGGTATCCATCCGCTCGAAACGCGGTTTTTCCGCCCTGGCCCTGGCCCGGAAATGCTTCCACGGCGGCGGCCACCTGCTCGCCGCGGGAGGAAAGCTTTGGATCGGACAGGACGTCGCTTCCCTGGCGGAAGTGCCGGATTTCCTGGAAAGGAACATCGCCGACTTCTTTTCGTCCAAGAATGGTGTAATTGAAGCGCAAGTACAAGTAAATGAATAGGATCAACATACTTTCACCCCTTTTGGGGGCGACCGTCATCCTGCTGCTTTCCGCCTGCACGAAGGAAAGCATCAAGACGACATTCGCCAACCAGGAGACCAAGATCGAGACCTATCTCCAGAATATGATGAAAAGCGACACCTCCGCTTATGTCGTCAGCAACAAAGGGTCCCAGCGGCTGGTCGTCGAAGAGGGCACCGGAGAAGCATTG
>CADBPH010000221.1 GCA_902796455.1 uncultured Bacteroidia bacterium | reverse complement strand
CTTTCCATCATGAAATTCCTCGCGTTCGAGCAGACATTCAAGAATGCGCTGACGACGCTTCCGATGGGCGGGGCCAAAGGTGGATCGGATTTCAATCCGCGCGGAAAATCAGATGACGAAGTCATGAAATTCTGCCAGAGTTTCATGACCGAGTTGTACCGGCACATTGGCAAGGACACGGATGTCCCGGCTGGGGATATCGGTGTCGGCGGCCGCGAGATCGGATTCTTGTTCGGCCAGTATAAACGCATCCGGGATGAATTCGGCGGAGTCTTGACCGGCAAGGGACTGGCCTGGGGCGGAAGCCCGCTTCGTCCCGAGGCGACCGGATACGGCCTTTGCTATTTCGCCTCCGAGATGCTCTCTACACGCGGAGAATCATTTGAAGGAAAGACGGTTACCGTCTCCGGTGCCGGGAATGTCGCCCAATTCGCAACGGAGAAGGCCATCCGGCTGGGAGCCAAGGTCGTGACCATGTCGGATTCAAATGGCTTCATCTACGATCCGGACGGCATCGACGAAGAGAAGCTGGCCTATGTCAAGGAGTTGAAGAACATTTACCGGGGCCGGATCCGGGAATATGCCGACAAGTTCCCCGGCGCGACGTATTATGCCGACAAACGGCCGTGGGGGGTCCCGTGCGACATTGCCCTTCCTTGCGCCACGCAGAATGAGATTTCCCGCGCCGATGCGGAAGCGCTGGTTGCCAACGGGTGCCGCTGCGTCGCAGAGGGTGCCAACATGCCTTCCGAACCGGGCGCCATCGAGGTCTTCCAGAAAGCCGGAATCTTGTATTCTCCCGGAAAGGCTTCCAACGCCGGCGGTGTGGCGACTTCAGGCCTGGAAATGACCCAGAACTCCATGCGGCTCCGCTGGACCCGCGAGGAAGTAGATGCCCACCTCCGCACCATCATGTCCGATATCCATGCCGCCTGCGTCGAGCACGGCCGTAATGCGGATGGCAGCGTGAATTACGTGAAAGGCGCGAACCTCGCCGGCTTCATCAAAGTGGCGGACGCCATGCTGGCGCAAGGGCTGGTATAAGTCTGTTCTAAAGGGCTGCAAGAGCGGCGTCCATCCAGAATAACCGGCTGGTATAGAACTCTTTGAGATAATCCAGTTCTCCTTTGTAAGACCCGGTTGCGACGACGTTCGGCCAGACTTTCTTGCTCAGGATCGGCCATTTTTCGAAATTCCGGTCTGCGGCTTTGCCCAGCAATTCAGCCTGTGCATCGATATATTCGGGTATTCCCTGCAATTGCGGGAATACCCGTTTCCATTCTGTCCGGACAGCTTCCAGGAACACGGGATCTTGGAAGAGGCGGCCGAACCAGCCGTCGTTTTTCTTTGAAGCGTTGATATAATCCTTGACGAACCAGCCCTCGTACGAGTTGGTCGCACCTTCCCAGAATTCCGGGAAATAATTGCAGTTCCCCAGCGCAATGTCAAAGTCCCAGACATGGTACAGGACCATTTTCCCATTGCGGTGCTTGGTCATGAAGGTGCTGGAACGCAGGTTGCCGTCGACATTCTTGGTCAGCTCCTCAACAATGAAATATTTCACGAAGGACTCGACATCGATGAACCGGGCGTAACCCTGCCGGGGATCGGCAAAGGTGTCCGAATACAGGACCTTCTCAAAGTCACTGAACAGTTGTCGGATATAGGCTTTCTGCTGGTCTGTCGGCAGATTGGGTTCTTTTAGCATGACCGGAATCCCGACGCCTGTCCAGAAGCAGAACGGTTCGTCCTGGTGTCCGTCGATCTCGATATAGTAGTCTCCGGTCAGGGCTTCTCCTTCGTTGTCCTGTTCCGTGACAGGCTGGATGTCAACCTTCTCTTTGGAGACTTCCTTGTGCTCGGCCAGGACATAGCATCCCTGGTACTGTCCGTTCAGGTACACCTCGGCACTGACCATGGCCGGCGTCCACCTCAGCCCGAGAATCCGCGAAAGTTCCATGGCAACCATGTTACGCAGCAGGGTCTTGTCGGAGTAATTGGCCAGCAGTGCCCAGTCTTTGTCTTTGTGGATTCCGAACACGGCCTGTTTTTCATCCAGCTTGACTTTCCAGGATTTCTTTTCGAAAGACCAGGAGGTGTTCCCCCTGCCGCGGATGCCCATGCGGCTTTCCAAGTAGGGAACGTCTGAATACAAGCAGTCCGGGTCCTCGAAAACAATGCTCCCGGGAACATAAGTCTCTTTGTCAGAAATACTTCTGCCACCATCCGTCGTGATCCGGATAATGGGGAGGCGGTGATTTCCGGAGGGGGATGAACCACGGAGCGTGAAGGTTTCTCCGTTACTGATTATCATGCTGACGCTGGTCCAGGTAAACCAGGCATAGACGGGCTGGCATGCCCGGGCGGAAGAACTGGAAGACTGACGGATTCCGGTATCTTTCTGGCCGATTCTCCAGGTACCGGTCGTGGAGTTTACGGTAACGGGTGCCGGGTCGGATTCCGTGCAGTCATAAATAAACAGTTCTTTAAGCGGAATCTCCAGCAGGGAGCCGTCGGTGAAAGAGATCCGGGTCGATTCCCCGATCCGTTCCACCCCGGAAAGCCGTTTTCCGGCCGTCATGGCATCCAGCAGGTCATAGTATACCGCCGGGACATCCGGACCTTCCGGAGTGTCATCTCCGTGGCATCCTGTCAGGAGCAGGAGCGCTCCCAACAGACACCATACCAGTCGGATAGAAAAAAAGGTCCGTGACATTTTGAAAGTATGTATGGAATTGCATAAATTTGTTCAAACATACATATTCTTAACAACTTTAACAAGCGAACCATGAAAAATCCGGTTTTCTGGAGCATCTTTCCACTTGCACTGGTCCTTCCCGCCTGCCGGCAGGCAGGGGAAAAGCCGTCCTGCCCCAATATTATCTATATCATGACGGATGACCATTCTTTCCAGACGCACAGTGCTTATGGACATCCGATCTCCCGGCTGGCCCCGACGCCGAACCTGGACCGTCTGGCCGCCGAGGGCATGCTGTTTCGCCAGGCGTTCGTAGAGAACTCCATTTCAGCACCTTCGCGCGCAACCCTGCTCACGGGTATGTACAGCCATCATCACCGCCAGACGACGCTTCAGTACGGGATCATGGATTCCACACTGACCTATTTCCCGGAGTTGCTGCAGCAAGCCGGATATCAGACGGCTCTTTTCGGCAAATGGCACCTCAGTGTTACGCCGAAAGGGTTTGACCACTACGATATCTTCTGGGACCAGGGCGAGTATTACAACCCGGTCATGCGTACGGAAGAAACCGGAGGAAAATATGTCATGCAGCCAGGTTACGCGACGGAAATCGTGACGGATCATGCGCTGGCATGGATCGATGCCCACAAAGATGCCGGGAAACCCTTCTGTGTATTG
>CADBPH010000220.1 GCA_902796455.1 uncultured Bacteroidia bacterium | reverse complement strand
GGAGCCACGGTTTCCGCGAGGGTCCAGCCGCTGTCCGGCGTCACGGTGAACGTGGCGGCATCCTCGTCAGAGCAGTTCCAGACCACGACCCCCATCTTGTTGCCGTTCACGAAGGAGCGGGCCAGCACATATTTCCCGTCTGAAGCGAGCGTGAATCCGTTGTCCGTATTGAAGTTCCCGACATAGAGCAGATCCTCGTACTTCCGGCGGAAATCCATGACCGCCTTGCTGTAAGCGACCACTTCCGCAGGATCCTGGTTTTCCATGGAGGTCATTTCTGTCTTGGCGATGATGTCGTCATATTCAGACCGTTGCGGAATAATTCCCTCGATCAGGTACCGCTTGTCCGGAACATACCGGCATTCGATTTCGTGCTTGTAACCGAAGGTGGTGCCGAAATTCAGGCTTCCGCGGGTGGAAGCCGGCGTCGCCGCGCGGATATAGAAATCCGCCTCCGGGAAAGTATATCGGTACATATCCGGGAAAACGGTCCAGAAGGCATCTTCATCGAGCATCTGCCGGATATAGGCCGGATCGTGACAGGTTTCCGAAGTGGGCGAGTACCCCCAGAACGTCTGGACCGTGGGCATCTCGCAGTCTTGCAGCCCCTCGACCACAATCATGAAACCGGGATGGATGACCTCCATCGCGTCGGAAACCCGTTTCAGGATCGCCAGCCGGTCGCGTTCATAGACGACAGCGGGAACCGGGTGGCCGTGGCCTTCTCCGTAACACAGCATCGACGGCGCCACGCCGACCTGGTCATACAGCAGGCCGTCGGCGCCCAGTTCATGCGTCTTCATCGCCAGCGCCATCAGCCGGTTGCACCAGACTTCATTCCGATAGCATCCCTTGCCGAAAGGACGTTTCGGCCCGCTGCTGAAAAACTTTCCGTAGCGCAGCGTAATGAACTTCCGGTCATGGTTGATCGTCGAGACAAACCGGCCGGTATCGGGCCAGTACCGGGTGCCGTTCGTATCGATCAGCTGTCCGTTGTAATACAGCGTAACCTGTTTGCCTCGCTCATGGATCCGCCGGATCGACTCCTTCAGGGCTTCTTCCCCGCCCATTTCGGGATCGATGTCATAATCCGGATAGAAGCGGTCGTGACCACCCACGGTCCAGCCGAACAGGGAAATCACATCGATCCCCCGGCGTTCCGCCTCATTCAGCAGGGTCGTACCCACTTCGGGATAAGACCAGATCGGGATGCCGTTCTGATTCTTGAGAATCGTCATCAGCCATCCGGAGCTTTTCCGCATCCAGTCCGCCTTTTTAGGAAGGGGTTGGACGGTGCAGTACCAGTCGTGATACGTTTTTGCCCCGGTTTTCCAGGATCCTTCTGTCCAGCGGGCCATCGTAGGCGGACCGACCCAGCTTTCCCCGGGGAAGCAGGTGAAGCGGTTCTCCTGCAAGAAGGCAACCCGCTTCTCTTCCGGGAAATACCTGAACTGGAAATACTTCCACCGGAATTCGGGATCGTGGCTGGCCAGATACAGGTTTTCGCTTCCGGAAGAGAACTGCATCCACTGCATCGAAGCCTGGCGACTCTGGGGATAAGACATGCGGGCTTCGAAATAATGCTCCCCGTCCTTCCGGAATTCCTTCCAGTTTTCATCGGCCTGAATCCTCGAAAGATCGTGGCGGTAACCCGCCCCGTTCGGCATCAGGAGCTTCATCGAAGAGACATCCACGCCCAAGTCCCGGATTTCGGGGGTGGTCAGGGCCAGCACCACCCATCCTTCCTCCCGGTTCGTCAGGGACGGCGTCACTTCAACGGACCGTCCCTCACCGACATAGGAGAAAGAAACCTCGATGTCCCGGCCGCCCACACCGGTGTAACAGACCGTCGTCTTCTTCCCCTGCCGGCGGACAGCAGGAGCGCCCGCCTCAGAGGAAGGAATGGTGAGCGTTGTGCGGGATGCATCCAGCGACTCGATGGTCAGGGTCCATTCCGCCTGCAAATCCGGCTTGTACGGCGTGGTACAGCAGACCAGCAATATGGCCGGAATGATAAGGGAAGTAAGGCGACTTGGTCGCATGATGAGTTACTTGTTATAAATCAACATTCTGAGGCTCTGGGCGGGCAGAGCGCCTTCGACGGGCGTGCCTTCGGGAGCCACGGTTTCCGCGAGGGTCCAGCCGCTGTCCGGCGTCACGGT
>CADBPH010000219.1 GCA_902796455.1 uncultured Bacteroidia bacterium | reverse complement strand
TCCTGCAGCAGGCGGGTGTTGGCCCCGCAGGGCTCCCCGTAAAGCCGGTTGTAGGCAAACATGACCTCCTTCACCTTTCCCTTGGTTACGAGCTCTTTGAAGGCCGGCAGATACGTTTCGCGGAAATCCCGTTCAGAGACTTCTGCATTGAACGAGTGGCGGTTGCTTTCCGGTCCGCTGTGGACGGCGAAATGCTTGGCGCACGCATGGGCTTTCTGCTGCGGAGCATCCTCCGGCCCCTGCAGTCCCTTGACCACCGCGGTGCCCATGACGCCCGTCAGATAGGGATCCTCTCCATAGGTTTCCATGCCCCGTCCCCACCGCGGGTCCCGGAAAATGTTGATATTCGGGGTCCAGAATGTCACCCCTTTGTACCACATGTTGTAGGCGGGCCAGGGCGTCTTCTCCATTTCAGCCTCGGCCAGCCGCATTTTCACGCGCCCCTCGTCGCTGACAGCCGTGAAAACTTCCTCCAGCAGACTGGGATCGAAGGACGAGGCCATGGCAATCGGCATGGGGAATACCGTGGCGTTTCCGTTGCGTGCGACGCCGTGCAGGGCTTCGTTCCACCAGTTGTAGTGCCGGATTCCCAGGCGGGGAATCGGGGGCGAATCGTACAGCATCAGGCCGACTTTTTCTTCCAGCGTCAGCTGTTGCAGAATCTGCCGGGCGCGGAGTGAGTCGGCGGGGGTACCACCCTGGGCGGGCGTTTGCATCGCTGCCATCAGGATGGCGCACAGGAGGATGAGGCGTTTCATGGATTATTTTTTCTTTTTCGGAGATGGCTTCTGGAAATACGCGAAGACCGTGTGCAGCAGGGTCCGGATGTCTTCCTCCTTGTTGAGGACTTCTATCGGGAAGCCGAGGCTGACGGCCTTGTAACCGTTGCCCTGAAAACAGACTCCTGCGGAGATGCGGGTATCGCTGTAGCGCAGGAAGGTCGCCGCTTCCGCTCCGTCTGCCGGCACCAGCCCGTCCGGTGCTTCTACGTTATAGCAAGTCTCGTTGGGGAAGCGGTGATAACTGAATTCCTCCGGCAAGGCTTCCGTTTGGATCATGGAGCAGGTCAGCGGCTGGATCCGGGCAAGCCGGCTGGCATGTCCCGTCAGCCATTTGTAGCCCAGAACGGATTGGATAAATCCTTGTGCCCGTTTTTGTTCTGCTGCATTGACCGTGATCGGGTAGACCTTGTCCCAGGCATCCGTCCCGATGTTCGCTCCGGATACCAGCATGTTGCCGCCCCGGTCGGTGAAAGCTTTCACGGCGGCTTGCAGGGAGGCGGGGAAGACGGCGTATCGGTCCGGCAGGGCCCCTCTTCCGCGGGGGACCGTCACCTGTTTTCCGCACACCAGGTCTGCCGTCCAGATTCCGTCCCAAATCTCCATCCGGGAGCAGAATGCGTCCGCGGAAGTGCTGCAGAATGGATAACCTTCTGCCAGCAAGGCTTTTCCATGGACGGAGGGATAATCAAACGTATTTCCCGCGAACTGCCGTCCCGCTTCGTCGCTGTAGGAGGCGCCGAAGCCCGGATTGTCATCGTCAATCCACGGGACGTCACGGCGGTATTCATACATCTCCCCAATGTAGGGGAGTTCGATTCCGAAGGCCGATCCCCGTTCCCGTTCCGGCTGGAAGCCGGCGTAGGAGGGCGTGTCGAACCATGTGGGCGGGGACAGGCGCGTGAAATTATTGATGATCAGAATATTGTTGTTGAACGGATCTTTCCCTCTCGGGACGCCGGCGCAGAGGATTTCCGACGGGAAACTCCTTCCGCCTGCGTTGAAGGCGACCAGCTTGAAACTGTAGACATGCCCCGGTTCAATGGGCGCTTCCGCAAAATACCATTCTCCTTCCCGGTTGGTGGAAAGGACCTTCCCCTGGTCGAAAGCACCGTCATCCACCCGGGTATACAGGATGAAACCTTCCGGGGTGGCGGTTGTTTCCAGGCTATCCTTCGTGGCTTTCCATCCCAGCCGGGCGCGCAGGCTGCCCGGACCGGCTTCCGCCAGCGTGACATGGAAAGAATTGACCGGTAGGGGCTGGACTTGATAGGGGACCCCGTACCGGTTGCTCAGGAACTTCAGCATCCCCTTGTAAACGGCGCGGCTGACGGTGAAGCGGAACGTCGGGTCCAGTCCGTACTTCATGTCTGCAAAATTCTGGTGGGCAAGGATTTCCAGAATCATTCCCGGAACCGATGTCGTCCGGCTTTCGCTGTACGAACGGTCCCATAGCTGGCGGCGGCTCCACAGGGGCTCGAATCCGGCCCGGATGTCCTGGACAACCTGGCTCTGGACCAGATCGGCATATTCCCGGCTGCACAGGCGGTCTTCTCCGTTGGGCAGTTCCCGTTTTCCGTCGCATTTGAGCGTGTAGATGGCCAGGGTGCCTACAATCGAATCATTCGGCGTCGTCCCGGCATCGGAGTGGAAGGCCAGGGACAGGTCGAAAGGGATCCCTTTGCCCGGTTCGTCGGGGTTGACCCGGGAACCGCCGGCCATCATGCTGACCCAGGCTCCCCGGTCTGCATAATCGTTGGTATAGTCGTCTTCGAAACGACGGGTGACGGTCGTGTCGACGCCCGCCCATTGCATCCAGTACAGGGCGCCTTCCGTATAGCTCGGCAAGCCGGAGGTGACGAAGGCAGACGGGTCTTCATCCGCCTGGCCCCGCGCGATTTTGCCCATCCCGCCGCCGATTTTCACGGCATCGGCCGTGACGATGCTTCTGGGGTGGTGCCGGTAACCTTCCGGGGTACCGTTGTCCAGCGTCACGGACGCATTGTCTCCCTTATCGAATAGGAAAGTCCCGAGATAGATCCATGTGCCGCCTCCCATCCGCTGATTGACAATGAATTCCGTGGATCCTCCCATGTGCCGGACGGTATAGTGGGCGGCCGTCGTGCTCTCCGGCAGGGTCTTGTAGGAAACGTAAACGGCGTATTCGCCCCGCTGGGGAATTTCCGGAATCCAGATGGCTTCACTGACCCGTTCGCCGGTTCCGACGCAGGGAATCTGCCGCGCCGTCCCCATCGTGAACGGGTTGTCGTCGCCGGTGTACACCCGCTTGCTGTCGGCGAAGCCGGCTCCGGCGTCCGTCCAGTGCCCGGTTTCGCGGTAGAGCCCCGCCTTGCGTGTGTATCCGCTCCTTTCTCCGGTGAACGCCGGATCATTGTCGGTGATGACTTCGTGCCGCTGGATATCGCGTTCGCGCGGGGTCATGACATAGGCCCCGGCGTTTTCCAGCATCGGGATGAGGAAGGGGAGGACAAAGCTCTGGGTATACATGTCCTCGACCGTCATGAAAACCTGGGCCCGTTGCCACTCCCAGCGCCGCGTCTTGGCTTCATAATACCGCCCGTGGCTCTGCCAGAGGGCGATATGCCGGCCGGACATGCCCTTGGTGAACGTGGGTTCTCCCACCCGTTTCACCAGCGGGGTCGCATGCGGCTGCTTTGTCAGGAATTTGCTGCCGGAGGGGGTCCCGTCATGGCCCAGCGGCGCCGTGACCAATTCGTCCAGCGGCAGGTCCTTCGCATAGATTTCCCCGATTCCTTTCCCTTTCTGGCCTTCCGGAAGCAGTTCTTTCAGCTGGTTGGTGAACCAGCGGACATCCGACCGTTTCCAGGGGATATCGGACAGGGTTTCAGAAAAGCGGAAATCCAGGTTGCTGCCCTTGACCGAGACACTTTTGAGCCGCAGTACCGTCTTGACCCCCGTCCGGCGCTGCAACCGGGCCGAGAGGGAGTCGCACGTCGTTTTGAAGGGGGCCACGGAGATTTTCTGGGCCCCGGCGGGGAGTGCCAGGATCACAGCGGCAAAAAGGCAGGCGGACAGTTTCCGGAGCATGCGGGGAAAGGCTAGGAGGTATGTTGTTTTCGCAAGTCGATGATCAGGACAAGGATGGAACTCAGGGCAAGCGCAAGGGTATCTGCCTTGAAGTCAAAGACATCGCCGCTCCGGTAGGTCGTAAAGGTTTGTCCGATTTCCGTCCCCGCGGCCAGCAGGCAGCCCGCCAGGAATACGCAGACCGCGAAAAGGGCACTGTGCCAGGGCTTGGTTGTCAGGCGGTCGAAACCGGCGAACACCAGCAGGGGGAAGGGAAAGAACATCAGGAAATGGACGACTTTGTCGGAGGGGATGCCCAACAGTTTCCAGTCCATTCCGGGACTTCCGCTGAAATGCCCGAAGCAGAGGAAAAGGACAGCTGCGAGATAAAGGACGAGCAGAATCCGGAAGAGGATGTTGTTCTTTCTGGACATGTTACTGCAATTCCAATTCTCCGAAATATTCCGGGCGGTGGAAGTCCGGCTTCGGGGTCCCGATGGGATTCCAGGTCACGTAGTGCGGATGGGCCGTTTTGTCGCCGCATTTGTA
Source organism: uncultured Bacteroidia bacterium (assembly GCA_902796455.1). GTDB lineage: Bacteria > Bacteroidota > Bacteroidia > Bacteroidales > UBA932 > Cryptobacteroides. The sequence continues at coordinate 1,464 of CADBPH010000219.1, read as the reverse complement.
GAAATTGGCGCGCAGGGTCTTCGGGAGGTTATTTTCACGTATCCCCATCAGGTCGAGCGGAATCACGAGGGCGACATCCCAGGTCATGATGGTTCCGGAAATCTCGGTCGCTTCCGTGATGACGCTGGAGGCAATCCGGCGGATCCGGGCAAGGTCCGCGGCGGTGCGCTGCTTGCGGTCCCCGCGTCCTGCTCCCATGGCAGCCAGGAGTTTGCCTGCCGCGTTGACTTCGAAATTATAATAGACGGACCCGTCGGGATCTTCTACGAAGAACTCACAGCAACTGTCTTCCCAGGGACGCTCGTTGTCGCCGAGGCTCGCCACCCTCAGGTCAAGGCCATTGACGTGGAAATGCAAGGCCAGGAATCCTTCCGTCCGGGCGATGCGGCCGCTGCAGGCGGGGCAATAGGGATAGCTGTCGGGCCAGTTCACCTGGTTCACGAAAAAACGGGCACCCTTTTCTTCGAGGGTGTTCAGGAGGGTCCGGTCGTCCATACGGGACAATCCGCTGATGAAAGGTATTGTCAAAGTGTTCATATACAAATGGTTTTAAAGTGCTTGCATGTCATGGAGCCGTTTGTAATACCCGCCCAGGGCGAGCAGTTCCTCGTGCCTGCCGCGTTCCACGATCCGTCCTTCGTGCATGACCAGAATCTCGTCTGAGTGCTTGATGGTCGACAGCCGGTGCGCGATGGCGATGGTCGTCCGGTTGGTCATCAGCCGGTCGAGCGCCTCCTGCACGAGCCGTTCGGATTCGGTGTCCAGCGAGGCGGTGGCTTCGTCCAGGATCAGGATCGGCGGGTTCTTCAGGATGGCGCGGGCGATGCTGAGGCGCTGGCGCTGTCCGCCGGAAAGTTTCATGCCGCGGTCGCCGATATTGGTCTGGTAGCCCTCTTCCTTCTCCATGATGAAATCGTGTGCATTGGCAATCCGGGCGGCCTCTTCCACTTGTTCTTTCGTGGCGTTTTCCACCCCGAAGGCAATGTTGTTGAAAATTGTATCATTGAAGAGGATCGGTTCCTGGTTGACGTATCCCATCAGCTTCCGCAAATCCTTCAGGGATAACTCTTTCAGCGGATGTCCGTCAATCAGGATCTCTCCGCCGGTCACATCGTAGAAACGCGGAATCAGGTCGACAAGCGTCGATTTCCCGGCGCCGGATTCCCCGACGATGGCGATGGTCTTTCCCTTGTCGAGTTCCAGGTTGATATCTTTGAGGACGGGATTGCCGTCTTCATAGTTGAAATAGACATTCTTCAGGGTGATGCTGTGGTTGAAATCGCCCAGCGGCACCGGGTGGAGGGGCTCCCGGATGGGATTCTCCGCCTGCAGGATCCGGTCCACGCGCTCCATGGACGCCAGTCCTTTCGGAATGCTGTAAGTCGCTTTGGAGAAGTCCTTGAGGGGGTTGATGATGCTGTACAGGATCACCATGTAGTAGATGAATGTCGGGGCGTCGATGGG
>CADBPH010000218.1 GCA_902796455.1 uncultured Bacteroidia bacterium | reverse complement strand
ATCGAGGTGACGCCGGCCACCAGGACGGTCAGGAAAAACAAGATGGCGGCAACGGAACTCAGGACGGGCAGCTGTTCGCCCATTCCGGAGAAAATATAGGGGAGCGTCTCGAAGATCAGCCCGGGACCGCAGGAAGGAGACAAGCCGACGGCAAAGACAGCCGGCATGATCGCCATCGCCGCCAGCATGGCGAAAAGGAGATCTGCCAAGGCGGTCCCTCCGGCGGAAACCAGCAGGTTCTCTTCCTTCTTGACATACGAAGAGTAGGTGATGATGATGCCCATGCCCAGCGAAAGGGAGTAGAAGGACTGTCCCAGCGCAAAGGCGCAGGTCTTCGCGGTGATTTTGGAAAAATCCGGTTTCAGGAGATAGTTCACCCCCGCACCGGCCCCCGGCAGGGTCAGCGAATAGACCATGATCAGGACGACCAGGACAAACAGGACCGGCATGGACATCTTGCTGAATTTCTCAATCCCGCGCCGGACGCCGCCTGCCACAATCAGGCAACAGAACGCCAGGACGGCGGTAAAGCAGGCCAGCGGGGCCCAGGGAGAAGAAATAAAGGTGGAGAATGTTCCCGGAATCAATTGAGGATCAGCATGAAGATACTCCAGACGGCAGGCTTTCAGCAGGTATTCCAGCGACCAGCCGCCGACCACGCTGTAATAAGAAACGATAATCATCGGCGTGATGACCGACAGATACCCCAGCAGGTTCCACCCCGAACCGGGAGCCAGCGTTTTCATGGCCCCGATGGCGTTCTTCCGCGTCCTGCGGCCGATAACCGCCTCGGCCAGGAAGATGGGAAGGGATAGGAAAACGGAGCAAAGGACATAGATCAGCACGAAGGCGGCTCCGCCGTATTCGCCGGTCATGTAAGGGAATCTCCAGATGTTGCCCAAGCCGATGGCCGATCCCGCCATCGCCAGGATTACGGCAGTCCGGCTGCCGAAACTTTCGCGTTGTTTTTCCATGTCTGTCTGTCAAGTTCTGCCACCGCCGCTTTCAATGGGGGAACAGGAACGGCGGCGGCAAAGGAGGCTATTTCCTCCGGTATACTTTGAATTCGAAAGAGTATCCTGTCTCAGGATCCGTCCTTTCGTCAGAAGATTCGGCCACGGCCCAGACGGCGGGATCGATCTCCGGGAAGAAGGTGTCCGCATCCGCAATGCTGGTGTGGACATGGGTGATATACAAGGAGTCCACATAGGCGAGCGACTCCCGGTATGTGTAGCCGCCGCCCATGACGAAGCACTTGTCTGGACGGCCTTCCGTGCCGTCGCAATAGCGCCCGGCCACGTCGAACGCTTCCTGCAGCGACTTGACGATCACGATCCCTTCCGGCGCATCGTCCCACGGGAATAGGGAAATGACGATGTTCAGGCGGCCCGGCAGCGGGCGCCCGATCGATTTGTAGGTCATGAATCCCATGATGACCGGACATCCGGACGTGACCTTCTTGAAATATTTCAGGTCCTCGGATATGTGCCAGAGCAGGGCGTTGTTTTTTCCGATTGCCCAGTTATCCGCTACGGCGACGATCAGTGACTTTTCCATCAATAATTCTTTTTCAAATACTTATACGGCGACCGGCGCCTTGATAGCCGGCCAGGGGTCATACCCTTCGAGGGTGAAATCTTCATACCGGAAATCGAACAGGCTTTTTACCTCCGGATTCAAGTGCATGGTCGGAAGGGGGCGCGGCTCGCGCGAAAGCTGCTCGGCAACCTGGTCAAAATGGTTGAGATAAATATGCGTATCGCCCGTCGTGTGGATGAACTCGCCCGGCTGCAGCCCGCAGACCTGCGCAATCATCATCGTCAGCAAGGCATAGGAGGCGATATTGAACGGCACGCCGAGGAAGGTGTCCGCGCTGCGCTGGTACAACTGGCAGGAAAGCTTTCCGTCCGCCACATAGAACTGGAACAGGCAATGGCAGGGCGGCAGCGCCATCCGGTCCACCTCTCCGGGGTTCCAGGCCGTAACCAGCATCCGGCGGGAATCCGGATGGTTGCGGATCTGGTCCAGGACCAGCGAAAGCTGGTCGATGGTCCGGCCGTCCGGTGCGGGCCAGCTGCGCCACTGGTGCCCGTAAACCGGTCCCAGATCGCCGTTTTCGTCGGCCCATTCATCCCAGATGCTGACCCCGTGGTCTTTCAGATACCGGATATTCGTGTCGCCGGCAATGAACCACAAAAGTTCATGGATGATGGATTTCAGGTGCACTTTTTTCGTGGTCAGCAGGGGAAATCCCGCAGACAGGTCGAAGCGCATCTGGTAGCCGAATACGCTCTGTGTCCCCACCCCGGTACGGTCCGTCTTGATGACGCCGTCCTGGCGGATATGTCTCAGCAAATCAAGATATTGCTTCATGTGTTATTCTTTGACGGAAAAGGAGAAGATAATGGCTTCCTGGAACGTCTCGCCCGGGCGGAGCACCGTTGTCGGGTAGTCGGCCTTGTTGGGAGCATCCGGGAAATGCTGGCACTCGATCGCAACGGCGCTGTAATCGTGGTACACGTGGCCGTTCTTGCCGGCCGGGCAGCCTTCCAGCCAGTTGCCCGTATAGATCTGCACGCCCGGCTGGGTGGTCAGCACATCGAGCACGCGGCCGCTTTCCGGCGAATAGAGCTGCGCGGCCGGGACAATCTGGCCGGGCTCCCATCCGTCAATCACGAAGCAATTGTCATAGCCTTTCCCATAATTGAGTGCCGGGAAATCGGCCTTGAGGTCGCGTCCGAGCGGCTTTTCCGTCACGAAATCCATCGGCGTTCCCGCCACCGGCTCCGATTCGCCGACAGGAATCAGCGTCTGGTCCGTCGGCAGGTATTCCGACGCATTCAGGCGGAGGTAATGACCGCAGATGTCGCCCTGCCCCTCGCCGTTCAGGTTGAAATAGGCATGGTTGGTCAGGTTCACGACCGTCGGGGCATCCGTCTGCGCCGTGAAAGTAAGCTTCAGGACATTCTCGTCATCCCACTCATAATGTGCGACGACTTTGAGGTTGCCGGGATAACCGGCCTCCCCGTCGGCCGAATAATACATGAATTCGACGGCATCACCCTCTATACGGCTGTCCCACACTTGGTTCTGGAACCCGTCCGGACCGCCGTGCAGGTGGTTGGGGCCATTGTTGACCGGCAGTGTATATTCCTTCCCGTCCAGGGTGAAATGTCCCTTGGCGATCCGGTTGGCATACCGGCCCGGGCACTTGCCGCTGCAAGGGCCGTCTCCGAAATACGCATCCGGCGTCTCGTAGCCGATCACGACATCGGCCAGGACGCCGTGCTTGTCCGGGACAAGGATGGAAACGATTCCGGCACCGACGCTGGATAATTTCACGCTGGCGCCATGGGCATTCGTCATGGTATACAAGTAAATCTCTTTCCCGTCGCGGGAACCCCAAAGTGTCTGTTCGATTTTCATGTTTATCGCGGTTTCTTCAAATTTATAACTATTCGCCGAAAATACCAACTCTGCCGGCTATTTCGCCTGCTGCAGCATCGCATAAAGGGTGTTCATCAGCTTCTCGATGGTCGCATCTTTCAGGATGACCGTCTTGTCCGCCCCGAGCAGGTACAGGGACGGGATCGCCCGGATGTTGTACGTCATGTCCGTGCGGATCCGGTAGGTATGGTCATATCCGTTGTACCACTCCTTGGGATAATCTTTGGCATATGCCGCCCATTTTTCGCGCTCCAGGTCGATGTAAACATTCACCACGGCCACGACGCCGGCCTCCACGGCTTGGCGCAGCAAGGCGTCTCCGGTCAGTGCCTGCATGATCTCCCGGCAGTTCGGACAGCCGGGGTTCGAAAACAGCAACACCGTCAGCGGCGCCGTGACAGCATACAGCGTGTGCCGCTTCCCCTGCAGGTCCGTGAAGCCGAAATCTGCCGCACGGGTTCCGGTCCGATTCAGGCCGCAGGCCTGCGCATCGAAGGCGTAAGCCGGCCGCATGGATTCCGGAACCAGGTCTGACTCAGACATTTTCTTGACAAAAGGTAAGTATGCGTCTTCGTTGCGGACCGGGGAATTGGGGTCGTACAGATACCGCGTCAGCAACGCACACACGCCGTCGAAGATATTCGACGAGGTGTCTTTCCGCTCGCAGGCGGCGAGGCGGTCGAAGACGGCTGCCGTGGCGCGGCCCGCCGGCGCCGCGCCGAGACCACCCAGCAGCGTGGCGAAGGTCCCCACCTGTTTTTCCACGATGTCCTTGTCGACGCCGCCGATGTGGGCGGTGTCGCAGAGATAAACGGCGGAAGTATCCGCAAACGCATCCCAGTAATGCGTCGCGGCATATTCCATGCGCTCCCCGGGATCGGAAATGAGAGCCGGAACCGGGACCATCGGAAAATCCCGCACCTTCGGCGCAGGGGCCGGTGCCGGTCCCTTGCAGCCCGCCAGAAGGGCGATCAGGAGGAATAACAAATAGTTTTTGTTCATATTGACGCAAATTTACCAAAAATAATCAGAATTGCTTAGCTTTGTAATTCCGTGCTACGATAGAACCCCATTTTTACCTGATATGGCTTCAAAGAAGATTCTTTTCCCCCTGCTTGCGCTGTTGGCCTTCAGTCCTTTGGCGAAGGCGCAATTCTACACGTCCGGCGACGATCCCGCCCGCTTGAAATGGTATTCCGTCAAGACCCCGCATTACCGGATTGTCTATCCGGAAGGCCTTGATTCCCTTTCCCGCGTGTACGGCCGGCTGCTGGAACAGTACCGGGAATCGGAATCCTGGAGCAGCGGCTACCTGCCCGGAGAAAAATTCCACGGCCGGACGCCCGTCATCCTCCATGCCTGGCACGGGATTTCCAACGCTTCGGTCGCCATGGCCCCCAAGCGGATGGACTTCTACACCGTACCGGAAGCGTATCAGCCTGACCCGATTCCGTGGGCCCGGATGCTTGCCATCCATGAATCGCGGCACCTGGCCCAGCTGCAGTTCACCTACGACCATCTTTTGAAGCCTTTCCATTGGCTCTTCGGGCAGAGCGTCCCGGCCGCTTTCCTGGGCGTCTACCCCAACATGCATCTGCTGGAAGGCGATGCCGTTGTGGCCGAAACGGCCCTGACCCAGTCCGGAAGGGGACGCCGGGCGGATTTCCTCAACTATTACATGTCCGCCTTCGACCAGGGAGACTGGCGCAACTGGAGCCGCTGGCGCTACGGTTCTTTCCGCCATTATGCGCCGGACCATTACGCCCTCGGCTAT
>CADBPH010000217.1 GCA_902796455.1 uncultured Bacteroidia bacterium | reverse complement strand
CCTGCTCTGCCAACCTCTTCTTCCCTCTTGCAAAACGGGCTTTTTTCTCAATGACCTCCTGTTCTGCCATTGCACCGAAGAGAGAGAACAGAATGTTGGCATTGCTATCATAACTACTTCGGTCCTTGGTCAGTAAAGTGAATGATGGCTCTTGGCAATGAAGTTGTATCTTTTTCTCAAAAAACTTATCACGGATGGAATAAAGGTCTTTGGGGCGCCGTGATAGGCGGGATAACTCCCAAACATAGACATCTGCAACATCCTTTGTTTCTATTGCTTCGTACAACTCCGCAATTCCTTCTCTTTCGTCTTCATCAAGTTTGTACCCACTCTCTTTCTTCTCAATATAGACAATATCCTCTTGCTTAAAACCATCAGCATAAGCGTAGTGCGTCAGTGCGTTCTTTTGGCTTTCAGTATCCTGCTTTTCAGTAGAAACACGGATGAAAAGTATTGCTTTGGCCATATTGCGTAGTCTTTTTGCAAATATAGAAATTAAACTGGACCTAACAATAAATAATCTGTATAGATATTCAACTCTGGATGCATCCCGTGGATGCCAAGAAATTGGTCGGAAGACCGGAAGCGGAATCAAGCTCAGCGGTAGCGGAACGGGTCAAAAGAGCCCGGGAAGTCCAACAGGAGCGGTTCCGCGCAGAGGACATTTTTACCAATGCCGAAATGAGTTCCCGGCAGATGAAGCGTTATTGCCCCTTGTCCAAGCCCTGCCGGGACATGATGGAAAAAATGATTGACAAAATGGGGTTTTCCGCCAGGGCTTTCACCCGGGTCATCAAACTGGCCCGGACGATTGCCGACCTGGACGGAACGCGGGATATTTCTATCCAGCACCTGATGGAAGCCTCGTCCTACCGCTTCCTGGACAAACGGAACATCCAGGACCTGTGAGGATTACCGGTTCCGTGCATCAGACAGGACACGGACGAAATCCTCCACGATCGCATCCCGGTCAAAATGCTCCCAGAGCACGATCTTGCGGGGATTGTCCGGCCGTTCGACCCATTTCCCGTCCTGGAAAACCGGTGCGGGAATCGTCCGCGCCTGCGCCCAGGCGGGATTTTTGACGACAGCGACGGCGGACATGTCAAACAGTGCCCGGTCTTTATCGGGAACATGCTCGAAAAGATCGACGGCATAATCCCCGAAACAGGTGAACGAGTTCCCATGGCGTCCTTCCACCGCTTCCGGGACCTGCGGGCCGAGACCCGGGAAATGTGCATGGGCATATTCCTGGCTCACGCGGACAGCGGCCGTACCCGTTTTTTTACCATAACATACCGTCGTGATTTCAAAGGGGATATCGGTATCCAGGACATAGTTGACACTGGGGATGTCATTGTCGAAATTATACTCTCCGGGCGCCGGATAATTGGTCCCCAGCCATACCAGCCGGATCCGCTTTGCAATGGACGGGTCCTTGGCCAGGGCCAGGGCGACATTGGTCAGTTTCCCCACGGCAAGCAGGACAAGCGGCTTTTTCGGGGAGTGCTTCTTGGCCTGCGCAATGATAAAGTTCACGGCATCGGCTCCGTCGAAACCGGCTTCCTTCACATGGGGAAGGATTTCTTCAAAAGAACCGTCCGCGCCTTCATACAAGGGCGTGTCCGGGCGACCGACCAGACGGGTAACACGCTGGGCTTCTTCGGTTTGAAGCTTGATATTCCCGCCGTTACGCGTCGTATTGGTCGTAATGCCCAGCGTATGGAACGTCCCCTCATTCAGCAGCAGATAGGCAATGGCGTGCTGGTCATCGATTTCATTGTTCGCATCACTGTCGAAAACCACATCCATCCTGCCGGAATCGCGCGTACAACCGGCAAAGACGAGGAAGATTGATGCTGTAAGCACAGCGGCCAGGATTCTTTTCATACACATGCAGATTAATGGCTATAAAGACTGAGTCCTCACAAAGATAATAAAACCCGGAAAAACTGCCTATATTTGCATAAAACTACGCTGAAATGAAACACGAGATCCGCATCCCTTCCCTGGAGGGCATCGACCAGGCCGCCGCACAGTTTCTCCATGAAATCGGCGACCGGAAATTGATTGCTTTCCATGCACCGATGGGCGCCGGGAAAACCACCTTCACGACCGCGGTCTGCCGCTGCCTCGGCGTGCGGGAAGACGCCGTCAGTTCGCCGACTTTCGCCATCGTGAACGAATACCGGGACCGGCAGGGAGAATCCGTCTTTCATTTTGATTTTTACAGGATTACGAATCCTGCCGAAGCCATGGACATCGGCCTGTACGATTACCTGGACAGCGGTTGCCTCTGCCTGATGGAATGGCCGGAAAACATCGAAGGATTGCTCCCCGAAGAAACCCTCCTGGTAGATATCCGCGTAGCGGAAGACGGCACACGGACCTTGTCCTGGGAGGACGACATCCGTCCTTAAAGGG
>CADBPH010000216.1 GCA_902796455.1 uncultured Bacteroidia bacterium | reverse complement strand
TCCAAATTCCATCCAGTTGAACGGCTGATGGAGGCATATGCCGCCGGGCAGCGCGTGTTCGGGGATAACCGACTCGAGGAGCTGGCGGCGAAAGTGCCGTTGATGCCGGCGGATGTCCGGTGGCATTTCATCGGGCACCTACAGACGAACAAACTGAAGATGGTGTTGCCGTATGTGTCGATGGTCCAATCGATTGATTCTGTCCATCTGCTGGAGGCGGTCGATCAGTGGTGCTGCCGGGAAGGGAAAGTGATGGATGTGCTGCTGGAATTGCATCTTGGGGCGGAGGAGACAAAACATGGGCTTTCGGAGGAGGAGATCCGTGCAATCCTTTCCGAGTCGTCCCGATTCGCCGGCATCCGTTTCCGCGGGCTCATGGGCATGGCGACGCATACCGAAAACGAGTCCCTGATCCGCGCGGATTTCGGACGGATCCAGACGCTGATGCAGGATTTGCAAGCGGGTTTTCCGGGACTGGACGGGTTTGACCAGTTGTCCATCGGGATGTCAGAGGATTGGACCCTCGCACTGGATTATGGCGCAACCCTGATCCGGATCGGGACGGCCATTTTCGGCGAAAGGGAGTATTGAAAAGCATTTACCCAATAAATCCATAAAATCATGTCACTTGCTTTGATTATCACGATCGCCGTTATCGTACTCCTCGTACTGTGGGTGATCTCCGTCCAGAACAAGCTTGTCAAGAGCGATGAGATCTGCAACAACGCGTTGAAACAGATCAACGTCCAGCAGATCAGCCGTTACGATGCCCTGAAAGCACTCGTTAAACTGACCCGTGAGTATGCCCAGTATGAGGGCGACACCCTGACCAAGGTCATCCAGGAGCGCAAGATTACTTCCAGCCCTTCTCCGACGGTGGCGGATATCGCCGGCAATGAAGCAGCCCTGCGGGACATCGCCGGACGGTTGATCGCGGTAGCCGAACAGTATCCTGAACTGAAGGCGAACGAGAATTATGCAAAGACCATGGACAGCGTCAAAGAGTACGAAAACAATGTCCGTCTGAGCCGTATGACCTTCAACGATACGGTCACCAGGTTCAACAACATGGTGCGCATGTTCCCGGGCAGCGTGGTGGCATCCATGCTTGGGTTCTCCCGCCGGGACTATCTCGCCGAAGACGTTTCGAAGACAGAATACCCCGAGACCCTTTAATCCCGAAAATGAAGACTTTTTTACGCCGGGTGGCCCTGCTGCTTCTGGCGGCATGGCCTTGTACGCTTTCCTATGGACAGCAGATCCATATCATTGATACCCGCGTGACCCTGCTCGGTGACGGCAGTGCCGCAGTCGTGCAAGTCTGGGATGTGGATGTCGAGAGTGGGACGGAGTGGTACATTCCTTTCTTCCCGCTGCGCGACGGCATGGAACTGACCGATTTCGGTGTCTCGGAAGCGGGAACTCCTTTTGCCAGTGAAGGAACTTCCTGGAGAACACGCCGTTCCATCGAAGAAAAAGCAGGTCGCTGCGGGATCCTGGACAAGGGCTCGGACGGGTTTGAGCTCTGCTGGGGAATCGGATCCCTCGGCCCGCATCGCTGGGAAGTCTCTTATACGTTGAAGGGCCTGGTCAAGAGCCTGCAGGACTACGATGCCTTCAATCACCAGTTCGTGAATGACGAACAGCCGACCGAGCCGGAACAGGTGACCCTGACCATTGAAAACGGAACGGGCGGCCCGGTATGGACCTATGACAATACCCGGATCTGGGGCTTTGGTTTCGACGGGACCATCGACCTGGTGGACGGCCGGATTGTGGCCCGTTCCGAGGGGCGTTTCCCCTCGAATGCTTCCATGATTGTCATGGCCAGGTTTGAGAAAGGTCTTTTCCAACCGGTCATTTCCCTGGACAAGCCGTTCTCCAGTATGGAAAAGAAGGCGAAGAAAGGCAGTTCTTACAAGCGGTTCGATCCCGTCCTGCTGCTTTTCGCGCTGGGATTCATCTTGTTTTTCGGCGGCCTGCTTGTCGGGGGAATCTGGGTGCTGGTCGCCCGTCTGTGCGGTTTTGTGTGGAAAAAATCCTTCTTCGGCAAGCGGAAGATCACGGAGTGGTTCCGGGATGCCCCTTTCGGCGGGGACATTTTCTCGTCCTATTATGTGTTGGACAAGGGAAGACGTTTCAGCGGACATTCTCCGCAGACGAACATCGTGGGCGCTTTCTTCCTGAAATGGATCCTGGACGGGAAGGTCCGCGTTCAGACGGACGAGCGGAATAAGAAGAAAACCAGCCTGGTCATGGGGGAAGTCCCGCCGGAATTTGATACGGATGAGGAGGCTGCGTTGTTCCGGATGGCGCTGGAGGCAGCGGGTGAAAACCGGATCTTGGAGCCGTCTGAATTTGAAAACTGGTCGAAGAAACACTATGCCCAAATGGCCAATTGGCCCGGAAAGGTGTCTTCGCGCGGCCTGGCCAACCTGATTGGGAAAAAGCTGGCGAAAGGGCTCAAAGGAATGACGGC
>CADBPH010000215.1 GCA_902796455.1 uncultured Bacteroidia bacterium | reverse complement strand
GACTGGATGCGGCGGCTCAACAACCGGACTTCCGACAAGGTCATCTGGGCGAGCGATACGACCTTCCTGAACCAGCACCGGCTCAAGCACCGTGTTGCCGTGGATTTCCATGCCAAGGGACACAAAGCCTTCCCGAAGGAAGAACTCGGCCCCACCTGGGTTTCGGACGGCGGCCAGATTGAATGGAACCACGACAAACCCGACCAGGGAATGTTCATTGTCCGGACCGATAACACGAAGTTATTCACCGGTTTCCCTGCCGGAAGGACCATCGACTGGGGCGACGGGATCACGGTTGACGTCGGCAAGACGAAACTGGGCTGGACCACGATGTCCCTGGTGAGCAAGAAGGCCAACGGCTTTGCGCGCAAGAGCACGGCGCTGCTGATCGCGACGGGCTATACCAAGCAGACCGGGCAGAAAATCACGGAGGATGGCGGCGCCTGGATCCATTCCCGCAACGAAGACTGGGGACACGGCCCGATGCTGACCGAAGGCATTCCGGCAACGGTGAAACTCGCCTCGAAGGCGCGGAAGACGCGTTGCTGGGCCCTCGACGAGCGCGGCAAGCGGATGAAGCGGGTCCCTGTCCAAAAGGCGGATGACGGGCTGGCCCAAATCCAGATCGGGCCTGAATACAAGACCATTTGGTACGAAATCAAAACACGATAAACATGAAGAAGTTAATCGCAATGCTTTGTACGGCAGGCGTTCTGATGTTGGGCGCCTGTTCGGGGAATAAAACAGGCCAGTCGATTCCCCTGCCGGAGCATCCCCGGCCGGATTTCGAGCGCGCCGAATGGGTCAACCTCAACGGGCACTGGAATTTCACCTTTGACGAGGCTGCGGCCGCAAAGGTGCTTTCCGGCGGCGCCCTTGCGGAAATGGACGGGAAGATCCTGGTGCCGTTCCCTTGGGGTTCCAAGCTCTCCGAAGTGGAGGACAAGGGAGACATCGGGTGGTATGCCCGGGAAATCAAGGTTCCGGCGGCCTGGAAAGGCAAGCGGGTGTTCCTGGTCATCGGCGCTTCGGACTGGGACACGCAGGTCTGGCTCGACGGCAAGGAGGTGGGTCGCCACCAGGGCGGCTATACCCCGTTCGAGTGCGAGCTGACCGCGGTGGCAGACGGGAAGCCTCACCGCCTGGTTATCAAGGCGGACGACACGAAGAGCGACGCCCATCTCTATGGCAAGCAGGGCTATGGCAACGCCCGGGGTATCTGGCAGACGGTTTATCTGGAGGCCAGGGGAAAGAACTACATCACTTCCCTCCATTTCTCCCCCGACATCGACAATGCCTCGGTAAAAGTGGATGTCGCCCTGGCGGAAAAAGCGGCTGCGGGAGAGAAATTCCAGCTGGCGTTCAAGACCGGCGGTCAGGCGACCTTCACGGGGGACATGAACGGCGCGGACAAGGCCAGCTTCGTCATCCCGATCAAGGACCAGCACCTCTGGGACCTCGATGATCCGTTCCTGTATGAAGTCACGGCGTCCTTCGGCGACGATGCGGTCGCGTCTTACTTCGGCCAGCGCAAGATCAGCGTCATGCCCTTCCCGGGCGCAGACTACAATTATGTGGCGCTCAACAACAAGCCCATCTATCTCCAGCTCTGTCTCGACCAGAGTTACCACCCGGAAGGCTTCTATACCTTCCCGAGCGACGAGTTCATGAAAAATGAGATCCTTCTGTCCAAGAAGCTGGGACTCAACGGCAACCGGGTCCATATCAAGGTTGAAGTTCCCCGCAAGCTGTACTGGGCGGACAAACTCGGCCTCCTGATCATGGCGGACACCCCGAACTTCTGGGGAGAACCCGTGCCCGAGGCCCGGCAGGACTGGGAACACTGCCTCCGCGCCCAGGTCGAGCGGGACTTCAACCACCCGTCGGTCTTCGCCTGGGTCAACTTCAATGAGACCTGGGGCCTTCGTTTCAAAGAGGGCGGCTATACGCCTGAGGTCCAGGAATGGGTCCGTTCGATGTATCACTTGACCAAGAGCCTGGATCCGACCCGCCTGGTCGAGGACCAGAGTGCCTGCAACCGGGACCATGTCGAGAGCGACATCAACTCCTGGCATGCCTACCGGCCGGGTTGGGACTGGGAAAGGCGCATCCAGGAAGAGGTGGACAACACGTATCCGGGCAGCCATTTCAATTATATCGGCGACAATGTCCAGAACGGTGCGCCGATGATCAACAGCGAGTGCGGCAATGTCTGGGGATACAAGGGCAGCGCCGGCGACTGCGACTATACCTGGGACTACCACATCATGATCGATGCCTTCCGCCGCCATCCCAAGTGCGCCGGCTGGCTTTACACCGAACACCACGATGTCATCAACGAGTGGAACGGTTACGTCCAGTACGACCGCTCCCCGAAGATCGACGGACTGGATGACCTGGTGCCCGGCATGACGATGGCGGACTTCCAGAGCCTGTATTACATCCTTCCCCAGAAATATCTCTACACGGTGAACCAGCCGGGCGAGTGGGTGGATCTTCCGATCTATGCCTCGTTCATGACCGACAAGAATCCCGGCAAGCTGAACCTGGAGATGCAGCTGGTCGGATACAATGCGCTCGGACGGAACCGTGAATTCGAAAAGCTGTCTGTTCCGGTCACCTTCGAGCCCTGGCTCAACCGCACGGTGGGTTCCCAGCGGATCCAAATGCCCGAGGAGAACGGCGTGTACTGGCTCCGGATGGTCCTGAAGGACGAAAAGGGCACCGCCTTGCACCACAACTTCACGACCTTCCGCATCCAGGACGGGAAGGCTCCCGCCGTGGAGAATGCCGAGATCCTGACCTTTGCGCCGGCATCCTGGACAGCAGCCCAGTGGACCGACGGCCAGTCTTCGATCTATGAGGGAAAGAAGGAGAACGGCTTCGGGGACGGTTATTTCGAGTATACGGTTGAATTTCCCGAAGGCGTCAACCTGGAGAATGTGAAGCGGGTCGATCTGCTCTTCGAGGCTTCGGCCAAGCAAAAATTCGGCAAGGACCGCTCCGGCGAGGAAATCCAGGGCGACTACATGCTGGGCAAGGGCACGTTCGACCATTGCAAGTCGCTGAATGCCTACGCCATGACCGATACGACCCTGTGGCCGTCCAAGGTAGAGGTTTCCGTGAACGGCAAGGTTGTCGGCACCCGGGATCTGTCCGACGATCCGGCCGACCACCGCGGCATCCTTTCCTGGGGCGCGCAGCCGTTTGTGAACGAACTCCGGGAAGGCGGCTCCTATGGCGAACTGGTCCGGATGGAAATCCCTGTGAACCAGCTTCCTGTCGAGGACATCCTCAAGACGCGGAAAGCCGTGGTCCGGTTTACGGTCCCGAAGTCCGAACTGGGTGGAGGTCTCGCCCTGTACGGCAAAGATTTCGGACGCTATCCGCTCGATCCGACCATCATTTTGAAGTATTGATCAGGCGACCCTTCGGGTAGACGAAAAATCACCCGAAGGGTCGAAAAAATATTGTTTTTTCAAAAATTGAATGTATATTTGAGAGTTGTAACAGTACACAACAGCTGATAAAACCGAAACCAAAAAAGAAACACCCATTCAATATAAACCTATTTACGACCTGATTGAAAACTAATTACACCTGATGAAAAATTTGCGCTTCTGTTTAATTAAAACGATTTAAACGGAGCGGGCTTTTGTTTTCTTCCGGTTCGTCCGGGCATACTGATCATGTAAAATACACTAATTAATGTATATATGAAAAATCCATTTCGATTGATGATTGCAGTAACTATGCTGTGCTGTGCTTTAGCGGGCACTGCGCTGGCACAGAACCGGCAATCTGCGAAGACTGTTACCGTCTCCGGAACAGTTGTCGATGAGACGGGCCAGCCCGCCATCGCCGCGTCGGTCATGGTGGTAGGGACCTCCAACGTCGGTGTCGTCACCGATGCGAAGGGTGCCTTCCGCATAACCGTACCGGTGGGAAGCACGCTGCGCGTCTCCTACATGGGTTATGCCGACCAGACCCGCAAGGTCGACGAAAACCTGCTTGATTGGTACGTGCAACTCGAAGTCGACGAGAACATCCTCGAGGACGCTGTAGTCGTGGGCTACGGTACCCAGAAGAAGGAGAGTATCGTCGGTGCGATTTCCACGGTTTCTTCCGAGCAACTCGTGAACACGGGTACCCAGAACATCAACACGGCTCTTTCCGGTAAGGTCTCGGGTCTGTTGATGACGACGCAGACCGGTGCGCCGGGCCAGGACAACACGACCATGATCCTGCGCGGTGTGTCTTCGTTCTCCTCCGGCGGCAACTCTCCGCTCGTGATGGTGGACGGCGTCGAACGTTCCATGAGTGACATCAACCCGGCTGAGGTCCAGAGCATTTCCGTCCTGAAGGATGCCTCCGCAACGGCGGTGTTCGGTTCCAAGGGAGCGAACGGTGTTATCATCGTGACGACCAAGAACGGTACCGAGGGACGGGCCAAGATGCATGCGAAGGCTGAATTCGGTCTGAAGTCCGCCCTGTACCTGCCGATCCATGTCGACTCTCCGACCACCCTGGAGATGGCCAATATCGCGATGATGAACGACCAGTCCTGGGCGGGCCTGTACTCCCAGGAAACCATCAACCATTACATCAACCACGACAATCCCTGGCGTTACACCGACCACGACTGGTACCGGGAGATGATGAAGACCTTCGCTCCGTCCTACAATGCCTCGTTCGACATTTCCGGCGGCAGCAAGGCGGTCAAGTATTATGCATTGGGGTCGTATTATCACGATGGTTCCCTCCTGAAGCAATACAACCAGAAGGGCCCCGTCAACTTCCTCTCCGACCGTATCAACTACCGTATCAACATGAAGGCGGCCCTGACGAAGACGACGGAACTCAGCCTGCGTTTCGGCGGTAGCATCACGATCGACACGCAGCCGACATATACCAACAACGGTGGTATCTTCAACACCATGTACATGTCGACCAGTGCGCTGTATCCGGCTTACTGGCCTGCGGAGATTTTCGAGGAGTATCCCGACCCGAACTACCCGAATGCCAATTCCTACCGTATTGCAGACAACCAGGGACAGACCTACATGAACCCGGTGTTCCAGCTCCTGGTGAGCCAGTGGCGGGAGACGACCACCTACCGTGTGCTGACGGACTTCGTGCTGGACCAGAAACTGGACTTCATTACCAAGGGACTCTCCGCCAAGGCGACCTTCTCCCTGACCAGTGCCTATGCCCGCTATTCCGAGGTCGGAAGCCAGTCGGAACCCCGCTGGAACATCAACTGGACGCGGTATGACATGGGCCTGGCCGATATCTGGGACTCGACATCCGCCGATGTGACCCAGGTGTATGTGGTTCCCCCGCTGTCGGTTTCCCAGGAAACGGGTGCGCGGAGCGTCGGTTTTGTCACTTATCTGGAGGGCGCTCTCAACTATCACCGGAAATTCGGCGGCCACGATGTGGGCGCTACGGCCGTTTACAACCAGCGCCAGTACAACGGCGGCACTTCTTCCCCGGTCCGCAACCAGGCGCTCGTCGGCCGTGTCACCTATAATTATAAAGAAAAATACCTCTTCGAAGCCAACCTCGGTATTACCGGCAGCGAGCAGTTCGCACCGCAGTACCGGTACGGTATCTTCCCTTCCGTGGCTGTCGGTTACACGATCTCCAAGGAGAAATTCTGGAAAAAGGCCCTGCCTTGGTGGAGCACCATGAAG
>CADBPH010000214.1 GCA_902796455.1 uncultured Bacteroidia bacterium | reverse complement strand
TTCGTTTACAGCGCCACGGAAAGAAGAATTTCGCATTCTTCCACATTGTTGTGGCCGACACCCGCGCCCCTCGCGACGGTCGTTTCATCGAGCAGATCGGTTCGTACAACCCGAACACCAATCCTGCTACCATTATCTTGAATGCCGAGCGTGCCCTCGCATGGCTGAAAGTAGGTGCTGAACCTACCCTCACCGCTCGCCGCATCCTCTCCTACGAAGGTGTTCTCCTGCGCCATCACCTCGACGGTGGTATCGCCAAGGGTGCCCTCACGCCGGAGCAGGCTGACAAGAAATTCGCAGACTGGAAGGCCCAGCGCGACGCCAAGATCGAGACCAAGAAGAAAGGTCTGAGCAAGGATGCCGCTGAAAAGGCACGGGCTGCTGCAGAGGCGGAAGCCAAGGTCAACAACGAAAGGGCCGAGGCAATCGCCAAGAAGAAAGCCGAGGCTGAAGAAGC
Source organism: uncultured Bacteroidia bacterium (assembly GCA_902796455.1). Classification (GTDB taxonomy): domain Bacteria; phylum Bacteroidota; class Bacteroidia; order Bacteroidales; family UBA932; genus Cryptobacteroides. The sequence continues at coordinate 4,254 of CADBPH010000214.1, read as the reverse complement.
TGCCCGCAAGGCCGCCGAAGAAGCCGCTGCTGCCAAGGCTGCCGAAGAGGCTGCCGCTGAGGCGACTGCTGAAACTCCTGAGGCTTAAGGACATGTCCCCGGCAGGTGAAAACTTGCTTCGGATCGCCCAGGTATTGAAATCCAACGGTACCGACGGAGCGCTCATCATCGGGCTGCAGGCCTTCGGACCGGAAGATATCGACACACAGGAACCGGTGTTCATCTATTTTGATGGACTGCCGGTTCCTTTTTACTTTGAAAGTTTCCAAGAAAAGGGACGCAACCGGGCACTGGTCCGCCTGACGGGCGTATCCTCCCTGAAAGACGCAGAAGAGCTCGTCGGACAAGGAATCTTCCTGCAGGCGGATGCCCTTGACGGAGAAGAAGAAGGATTCGAAGCCCTCATCGGGTGGATGTTACTGGACAAAAACCGGGAAGAAATCGGAGAAATCACTGATTTCGAAGACATTCCGGGGAATCCCTGCCTCTACGTAGAAACGTCCCGGGGGCAAATCATGATCCCCCTGCACGAAGAATTGATCCTGGAAGTTGACGAGGAGCGGCAACAACTCGTCATGGATGTGCCCGCGGGACTGCTGGCCTGACGCAAACGATTACTACAGATCGATTTCCACGGAGCAGACATACTCAGCCGGGCCGGTCAGCCAGACCTCCCGGGCAGCGAAGTTCCCGCCATGGCCCGACGGCACAAAATCGACTGTCAACGGACTGATCCGGGCCTGCAGGCGATACGACACGCATCCGTCCTCGGAATAGTCCTCCCGTTCCCCGTGCAGATAGGCGGCAATCGCCGATGCGACGACCCCCGTACCACAGGCAAGCGTCTCGTCTTCAACACCTTTCTCATAGGTTCGAACCCAAAGGACCCCGCCTTTATTCTCCACGAAATTCGCATTCGCCCCCTGCGGCGCGAAACGGGCGTCCTGACGGACCCTCCGTCCCTCGGCCACGACATCGAACAGGGCCAGATCCTGCACAAAACGGACATAATGGCGGGTCCCGGTATCCAGGAAAAATGCATCCGGAGAAAGCTGCTGCACTCCCCCGACATCCTTCATTTTCAGCCGCACGACTTTCACGTTCCCCTCGGATGACAGCAGTTCCGCCTCATGCATCCCGTCCGGAGCCTCAAAACGGAAATGGCCAATCCCCCGGTCGGCAGCGAACGCGACGATGCAGCGTCCGCCGTTCCCGCACATCATCCCGCCGGATCCGTCGGAATTGTAATAGACCATCCCGAAATCACCCTTATCGCTGTTTTTCAGCAACATGATCCCGTCCGCCCCGATGCCGCAGTGCCGGTCGCACAGCCGCCGGACCTGCTCTTCAGACAGATCGGAAGTACAATTCCGGGCATCCGCAACCAGGAAATCATTCCCGGCACCGTGATATTTGAACCATTCCATGGCAAGCAACGATTAACCCAGTTCTTCCCGCAACAGGTCGCCCAGCAGGTGCAAACCTTCGCGGATTCGCTGAGGAGTCATGAAAGAAAAATTCAACCGCATGGTATTCCGTCCGGACCCGTCTGTATGGAAGAAGCTGCCGGCGACATACGCCACCCCCGCATCCAGCGCTTTGTCATAAAACGCCACGCTGTCAAAGCCTTCCGGCAGGGTCAGGAAAAGGAAAAGACCGCCCTCAGGCTGCGTCCACGTAACTCCTTCCGGCATGCATCCGGGCAATGTGGATAGCATCAGGTCCCGCTTGGAACGGTACAGTTCGACACTGCGCGCCAGGTTCCTGTCCAGCCGGCCCGAACCCATGAATGCCGCCGCCAGGTACTGGTCGAAAACCGGAGGGCACAGGTCCAGCGACTGCTTGCAGACATAGATCATATCCAGGATATCCGGGCGGGCGAAAATCCACCCCAGACGGAACCCCGGGGCAAAAATCTTGGAAAAGGACCCCAGATGGATCACCCGGTCGGGATCCATGGAATACAGTGTCGGGAGCGGCTCTCCGCTGTAACGGAGTTCCCGGTAGGGACAATCTTCCACAATCAGGAAATCGAATTCCTGCGCCAGGGAAATGAGGATTTTCCGTTGCTCCAGAGAAAGGGTTTCGCCGGAAGGATTCTGGAAATCCGGTATCATGTACAGGAATTTCGGACGGCGCCCCAGCTGGGCCAGGGCTGCGCGCCATGCCGACTCGTATGCCGCCGGATCGGCAGAAGGAGCCACCCCCACGATCTCCGCCCGATAGGACTTGAACGACTGGATGGCACCCAGATAGGTCGGATTCGAAGTCAGGACCGCATCACCGGGATCGATCAGGACACGGGTGCAGACATCGATTCCCTGCTGGGAAGAAGTCGTGATCTGGACGCGCTCCAGCGGGATGCTATAACGGTCCGAGAGCACTTTCCGAAGGGCGGGAACCCCTTGCGTGGCGCCATACTGGAACGCCTGGGCACCCACTTGGTCAATCACTTCGGAAGCCAGCTGCCGGATATCCTCCATCGGAAAGGTATCCGCGGAAGGGTATCCGCCGGCAAAAGAATAGATGGCATTCAGGTCCACCCGCTTGAAAATCTCACGGACGGGTGAACGCATGAACGAGGCGGTATCCTCAGAAAACAAATGCCAGTTTTCCATTACCGCAGCGCCTCCTCCAGGGCGATTGATGCATCCGTCTTGCTGTCCCGGTATTTCACGATAACCGGTGTATACAGCTGGATACCGGCCTCACGGCCAGGTCCTTTCGAGATAGGACGGCTGCCCGATACGACGACGGCTCCCTCGGGGATGACGAGACGTCCCTGCGCATCCGGCCGGATAAAATCGCCGTTCACCGCATCGTAAACCGGCGTCCCGCGCGTGATGACGACACCAGACCCGATGACAGCCCGTTCCCGCACGATCGTCCCCTCGTAAATCCCGCATCCGCCGCCGATAAATGCCTCATCCCCAATGATGACGGGCAAGGCGCCCGCGGGCTCCAACACCCCGCCGATCTGGCAGGTTGCGGCCAGGTGGACATGCTTTCCAACCTGGGCGCAGGACCCGACGACGGCATGCGAATCCACCATGGAATTCTCGTCCACGAAAGCGCCGATGTTGACAAATGCCGGCGGCATCACAATGACGGACGGCGCCAGGTACGCTCCCCTCCGGATGGAGGTTCCTCCCGGTACGATCCGGACCCGGTCTTCCAGGTCGAATGACTGCAACGGAATCGTATCCTTGTCAAAAAATGCGAAATCGCCTTGGGACATGTCTACCACCTTACCAAGACGGAAACCGCTAAGTATCACTTCTTTGACCCATGAATTCACCACCCAGTCGCCATTCACTTTCTCGGCTACCCGCAACTGTCCGGTTTCCAGGGCCGTAATCACTTCGTAAAAATGCTCCAGTTCTGTCATAGCAAAATCTCTTTCATCAAGTTCATCGTCGATTCAACGGCCGGTGTCAGCGGCAGACGCATCTCACTGCTGCAGAGACCCAGCACGGAAAGCCCGCCCTTGACAGGAATCGGGTTGCTTTCTACGAAACAGGCCTTGTATAAAGGCGCCAATCCTTTATCCAGCACGGCCGCCTCTTCCATCCTGCCGGCACTTAGCGCCTCCGTCAAGGCTTTCATCCGCCCCGGAACCAGATTGGAGACCACGCTCACAATCCCATCGGCCCCGTTCTTCATCAAATCAAACGTCTGGTCGTCATTCCCGCTCAGCACGGAGAATCCGTCCGGGGCATGGCGGACGATCTCCAGGATTTGGTCGATCTTTCCGGAAGCTTCCTTCACCGCCACGATATTGGGGATTTCCGCCAGGCGCAACGTCGTTTCCGCCAGCATATTGGCCCCGGTCCTGCCTGGGACGTTGTACAGGATCAGCGGCTTGTCCGTAGACGCCGCGACCGCCTTGAAATACTGGTACATCCCTTCCTGGGTCGGCTTATTGTAGAACGGGACGACAACCAGGAAAGCATCCGGGTTACAAGGGGACAGCAATTCCATGTTCCGGACCGTACCCGTCAGGGAATTCGTTCCGCAACCCGCGACAACCGGCACCTGTCCCGCCATCTCTTTCGTGACGAGCAACAAGTCTATTTTCTCCTGGTCGTCCAGGCAGGGCGTCTCCGCCGTCGTTCCGAGCGGAACCAGAAAATCGATGCCGGAAGCAACCTGGCGCATGACCAGATTCCGGTAAGCATCCATGTCCACGGCCCCGTCCCGGAAGGGTGTCACCAGGGCCGTTCCACATCCCTTGAATCGTATCATGTTCATTCC
>CADBPH010000213.1 GCA_902796455.1 uncultured Bacteroidia bacterium | reverse complement strand
TCGAGCATTTAACCAAATAACAGGCATGAAGCGCATCCCTTTCATCGATTACATCCGTGTTGTTGCGTGTTTCCTTGTGATGCTGGTGCACGCCAGCGAGAATTTTTACGCGGCGGATGCGTCCGGTCTCGCCGGCAACGTGTCCATGCTGGCCAATGAGGCCAACCGGTTTTGGGTCGCCTTCTACGACGGATTCCTGGGCCGGGTCTCCGTGCCGCTCTTCATGATTGTGTCCGCCTTCCTGCTCGTGCCGCTGCGGGAAGGCCAGACCATGGCACAGTTCTATCGGCGCAGGTTCACCCGGATCCTGCCGCCCATGATCTGCTTCATGTTGATTTACACCTTCTTGCCTCTCGCCTGGGGCGCCATGAGCTGGGAGCAGTCCCTGGCCGACCTGAAGCGGTTGCCGTTCAATTTCCCTTCCATGGCCGGTCACCTGTGGTTCATGTATCCGTTGATCAGCCTGTACCTGATCATCCCCGTGGTTTCCCCCTGGCTGGAGAAGGCCTCGGCGAAGGAAGAGCGGGTTTTCCTGGGAATCTTCGGTCTGTCGACCCTGATCCCCTGGCTTCACCGCTTTGTCAGCCCGGAATTGTGGGGAGAATGCTTCTGGAATAATTTCTCCATGCTCTGGTACTGTTCCGGTTATCTGGGCTATCTGGTCCTGGCGCACTATATCCGGTTCCACTTGGACTGGACCCGGAAGCGGAAACTGACGGTCGGTTGGCTCTGTTTCCTCGTGGGCGGTGCCTTCACGGCCTGGTCTTTCTGGCTGAAAGGCGTTCCGGGCCAGCTTATCGAGACACCGATGCTGGAATGGTCCTGGGAGTTCTGTACGCCCAATGTCGTCCTGGCTACTTTCGGCGTGTTCCTGCTGTTCACCTGTATCCGGCAAGAGGAAGCACCTGGCCTGGTTACTTCACTGGGCAAGCTCTCTTTCGGGATGTACCTGATGCACTTGTTGTTCCTGGCGCCGATCGCCGGCTGGATCATCGGGGGAGACCCGGCCGATCCTTCTGTCCCGGTCGCCTTGGCCATTCCTTTGATTGCCTTGCTGACCTTCTTGTGCAGTGCCGTTACGACGAAGCTGATTTCACTGATTCCCGGCAGCAAGTGGGTTATCGGATAGCAGGCAGGAACAGGTCCTGACTGCCGTCATGGATACGCCCAGCAGGCCATGCAGGCCGACGTTCTGGCCCGTGAAAAAGAGGTGGGGAAGCGGAGACCGGACGGAAAGGAACGTCCCCAGCGGATTGTTCCAGTCTTTCCGGATCCCGTAGGCCGATCCGCCGGGTGTCCCGGTATAGTCCTCCCAGGTCCGCGGGGTCGAGGTCCAGGCGGCCTGAATGGTGTCTTCCAACCCAGGCAATCGTTGCGCGGCCAGGTGGAGACATTCTTGTAATTTCTTGTTTTTCAGCGTTTCGTAAGATTCGTTGCGTCGCCCGGGTGCGCCTCCTGGGGCCTCTTCGGGCCAGGCCATCGGACTGAGCAGGTCGATCCGGTCTCCTTCGGGGTAAAAATGGACCAGGACACTTTCCGTCCGTCGCCCGTCCGGATGCCACAAGTCGCTGCCGGGCGCATGGATGAACAGGCTGCGGTTCAGGTAGGGAAGTTTCCCCGGATGCAGGAGCAAATTGGCCGTAAACATGCCGAAACTGTTTTCCAGGCCCGATATGCGCCGGCGGAAGACGGACCGGATCCGGGGATGTTCTCCGAGCAGGGAGAGCACGGCTGCAGGATGGATGTCAGCGATGACAGAATCGGCTTCCAAAATCTCTTTCCCATTGATTTCAACCCGGAAGGATCCATCCGGCCGCTCTTCCAGGCGGGTTGCGGCCGCACGGGTCCGGAGGACACCGCCTGCTTGCAGCAGGATCCGGGTGAGCCGGTCCACAATGGTTTTTCCTCCGCCCTCCAGGCGCCAGGCGCTTTGGAGGAACGAGTTGCTGATCTGGGCGAAAGGGTACAGGGGCAGGGTCTCCGCGCGGAGTTCCATCCTGAGCCCGGTTCCGGACAGGACCTGGCGGAGCAGGGGGTCCCGGATGGTTTCGCAGAGGAACGCATGGGCGCTGCGTCCGGTCTCGTCCGGTAATCCCGCCCCCGGCTTGAATGCATGGAACATTCTGTCTCCCACGCCTTTAAGTACTTCTGTAAAATGAAGGATCCCTTTGCGCTCCGCAGGGAAACGGCTGGCCAGTCGGTCGGCAAATGCTTCATGGCCGCTCGGAAGCAGGAACGATTCTTCCTCGGCATACACCTCTTCGGCCCCGTCCGGGTCCAGTTGTATCCAGGGGAGGTCCGTCAGGCCGAACAGGTCGGTCAGCGGGCGGAACGATTCCCCCTCACCCAGTCCGCCGACATAGTGGAACCCGCAGTCAAACCGGACGCTTTGCGGGGCATCAGCGCCGCCCGGATGCTTCCCGGGACCTGTGTCGGAAGGAATCCTCCGGCAGAAAGACTGCAGGCATCCGCCGGGCTGGCTGTGCTGTTCCAGCACGGTTACCCGGAAGCCGCGCCGGGCCAGGAGGCTTCCGCACTCCAGGGCGCCCAGTCCGCTGCCTATGATGACGACTGAATGATCCATGGAACAAAGATAAGGAAAAAAAGGGAAGGTGTAATTTAGCAGATTAATGATTATATTTGTATCATGCAAAGAAACGGAGTTATGCGAAATGCTTTGGTGACAGGCGGCGGCCGGGGAATCGGAAGGGCGGTCTGCTTGCGGTTGGCCCGGGAGGGTTTCCATGTGTTGGTGAATTATGTTTCCAACGATGCGGCGGCCCGGGAAGTGCTTGCCTGCATCCAGGCGGAAGGCGGCAGTGCGGAATTGTTGAAATTCGATGTCGGCGATCCGTCTGCCGTTGCGTCTGCGCTGGCGGATTGGCGGGCTTCGCATCCCGGCGAATCCATCGAGGTGCTGGTGAACAATGCCGGCATCCGCAGGGACAGCCTCCTGCTCTGGTTGGGCTCGGAGGAGTGGAATGACGTGCTCCGGACATCGCTGGGCGGCTTCTACAATGTAACCCGCGAAGTGCTGCAGGACATGGTCTCGCACCGGTTCGGGCGGATTGTCAACATGGCCTCTCTGTCCGGCCTCAAAGGGCTGCCGGGCCAGACCAATTATTCGGCGGCCAAGGGCGGACTCATCGCCGCGACCAAGGCCCTGGCGCAGGAGGTGGCACCCAGGAAAGTGACGGTCAATGCCGTCGCCCCCGGCTTCATCAAGACGGACATGGTGGAGGGACTGGATGTAGAAGCCTTGAAAAAAGATATTCCGGCACGGCGTTTCGGAGAGCCGGAGGAGGTGGCCGCACTGGTCGCATTCCTGGTTTCCGACGAGGCCGCTTATATAACGGGACAGGTGATTTCAATCAACGGGGGACTTTATGGATAATCAATTGGATCTGGATTTGTTCCGGGACATCCTGTCCATCGACTCCACGTCCGGGAAAGAACGGTGGCTCGCGGAATACCTTTGCACCCGTTTGTTGGAAGCGGATGCAGGTGCGCCCGGTCTTCCCGCCTGTACGGTCCGTTCCTTTGAAGTGGGAGACGGGACCTTGAACCTGTTGTTCTCCTGGGGAGAGCCGCAGGTGTATTTCTGCACGCATTTGGACACGGTGCCTCCTTATATCCCGCCAGTCTTTTTGCCGGACCGGGTCCTCGGCCGCGGGTCCTGTGATGCGAAAGGGCAGCTTTTCTCCATGTTTACCGCCTGCCGGGCGCTGGAGAAAAAGGGATTGAGCGGGTTTGCGCTGCTGTTGCTCGCCGGGGAGGAAACCGGCTCGTTCGGCGCGAAGGCGTATAACCGGGATTGTCCGGGCGGCGCCGTCGTCATTGTCGGGGAGCCTACGGACAATTGCATGGTTTCCGCCAGCAAAGGGACCCGGTCATTTGGGGTTACCATTCATGGAACACCTTGTCATTCAGGATATCCCGAGTTCGGGAAAAGCGCCGTGGACGGCTTTGTGGATTTCATGCAGGCGTTGCGCGGGATGGATTTCCCGGAGGATCCGCTCATGGGTGCCACAACCTGGAATGTCGGCCGCCTGGTCAGCGACAATCCCCAGAATATCCTGAGTCCGGAAGTCCGGTTCCGGTTGTATTTCCGGACAACCT
>CADBPH010000212.1 GCA_902796455.1 uncultured Bacteroidia bacterium | reverse complement strand
GACGTCGTCCCCCTTCTTGACCTTCGTATATTCGCTTTCGGATACGCCGACGAGCAATTTGACCGGCGTCACCTGCTGGACCGTAAATAGCGGGGCGGTCATGGAGTACATGTCCTCCTTGTCGAAATTGCGGGCCGTGACGAATCCCGACAGCGGGCTGCGCAGGATCGTGTTTTCCTCCAGGTTGGCGTAATTGCTCTTGCGCACTTTGTAGCCCAGTTCCGCCGCTTCGAAATCCGATTTCGAAACGCCTCCTTCCTCGTACAGGCTCTTCAGACGCGCGTATTCGATATCGTCATTCTGGATCTGCAGCGCCAGCTGGTCCAACTGGAGCCGGTCCATTTCCGCAAGGACCTGGCCCTTGACCACGAAATCGCCCACCTCCACATTGATTTTGCGGATGCGGCCGGCCTGCTGCGGCATGATATTGTTGGTAGCAAAAGCCTCTACCGTACTGGAATAGGCGCTCTCCTGGGGCACATCCCGCGCCTGGGCAGGCAGGACCTCGACAGTCCGCTCCACTTCCTGCGGGAGGGATGCGGCTCCTGCCTCCTGCGCTTTCTTTTCGCGTCCTCCGCAGCCGGCGACTGCCGCTGCGGCCAGGACAATTGTGATTCCTCTGATCAATCTTTTCATATCTAGCATGTTTTTATTCATTCCAATCGGCGCCGAGCACCTGTTCCAGCGAAGACTTCGCCACCAGGAAATTATAGACAGCCTGACTCTGCGCCAACTTCGCCTGCGTCAGCACCAGCTGCGCATCATTCAGGTCCGTCAGCGTACTCTTGCCCACCTGATAGGACTTCGAGGAGATATCGTAGGCTTTCTGGGCCAGGGAAACCGCCTCCAAAGCAGCGTCATGGCTTTTCATCGAGGCCTCCATCGTATTGAGATACTGCTGGATGCCGATCCGCAGCTGCCGCTCGGTGTTGGTCCGCTGCAGGTCCAGTTCGGACTGCTGGATGCGCGTCTGCCGGATCTGCTGGCGCTTGGAGCCGCCGTCGAAGATCGGGATACTCAGACTCAGGCCGATAAACGAGTACGGGGTCCAGATATATTCCCCGAACTTGAAGTTGTCGTTCATCGAGATGTAATTGTACGCGAAACTGGCCGAAAGCGTCGGCAGGTAAGCATAGCGCTGGAGCTTCACGTTCCGCGCCAGCATTTCCGCCTGGATGGCCAGCTGGCGGAGCGTCGTATTCCGGTCCAGGGATGTCCCTTCACTCTCATGGAGGTCGCGGAACATGGTTTCCGAATAATCGGACAGGCTGCCGGCTACATCAATGTTCCGTTCCAGGTCCAGGCCCATCACCGCCTTGAGCTGCCACAAGGCCAGCATGATGTTGCTTTCAGCGTTGTACACGTTCGGAATGGCATTGGCGACCGTGGATGCCGCGCGGGACATTTCCAACTCGGACGCTTTCTGGACATTGAACCGGCGCTGGGTCTGCTCGTAGTTCATGACCGCGTTCTCATAAACGCTCTTGTAAACGGCGAAAGCCTCTTTGGCAAACAGAACGGCATAGAAGGCCTGCTTCACTTGCGTAACCATGTCCAGGCGCGAGGAGCGGGCTTGCTCGACGGCCAGTTCGACCTGGTCGCCGGAAAGCCGGAGACTCTCCCATAACTGCAAGTTTACCAGCGGCATGCCGGCGCTGACACCGACGGAATAGGTGTTCATTCGGCCGACCGCGATACCGCCGTCCGAGGAAGAAGTTTCCTGCTCCGGCTCTTTCGGCGCGATGATATCCGAAATATCCGTGTCCGTCTTGACGGCGAGGATACCGAGCGCCGTATAGATCGGAGCCATGATATCGGTGAACATCGAAGACATGCCTCCGCCGTCTCCGCCCATGTACATAACCTGTTTCTTGATGGTGCGCTGGTAAGAACCGCTTCCGCTCACCTGCGGATACAAAGCGGCGTAGGAGCCCTTCCGGGCATATTCCTGGCGCTGGACTTCCTGGTCGGCGACCTTCACGGCCACATTTTCACTCAGGGCAATTTTCAAGGCCTCATCGAGGGTCAACACAAGGGTATCTGCGCTTCCCTGCGCCGACGAAAGAGTCCCCGAGAACAGGACACCTGCGGCCAGGAGCAACAGTCTTGCAAATAATTTCTGCATATACAATTCCTTATACAAACGGCGCTACGGGGCATCAAATGGTATGCCATCCAATGCCCCGCAGCCGCTCGTTACAAGCTAAAAACGTTCTTTTAGTCGAAATATAACGGGATTTCGCTTGAAAACAGGTATTTTTTTCGTTCTTTTGGTACAAACTTAAACGTTTTAACCCGAATTTACTGACTGATTGTCAGTTCCACCACATAATCCACGTCATTCCCGGGGGTAGGGACTGACAGGACAATCCCGCCGTCGGCCTTGGAGAACCGTACCGGCGTCCCGTCCTTGAACACCTTGGCCGATTTGACCTTGCGCGTTCCGGTCGGAAGGTACAGGACATCATCCTGCAACTTGAGGATATGGACGAACAGCCGGTTGTCCTTCTGGGTCGTCACGCCCCAGTCATGCGGGCCGATGAAACCGCCGCGGGTCCCGTAAATGGTCTCGCCATACACCTTCATCCAGGCGCCCATCTCCTTCAGCCGCTGCACCGCCACCTCCGGCAGCCGGCCGTCCGGACGGGGGCCGATGTTCAGCAGCAAATTGGCGTTGCGGCCGGCCGCCCCGACCAGCATGCGGACCATGTCTTCCCAGGACTTGAAGTCCTTCTGGTCGGCGATGTTGTATCCCCAGGCATTGCTCATGGTCCCGCAGGTCTCCAGCGGCAGGGCGCTGATGGAAGATCCCCCGGAATAACCGAACTTGTTCTCCCCCGGAAGGTCCCGCTCGAAGATCTGGATATCCTCCCCTTCGTGCACATTGGTATGGTGGTTGTTCCCGACCAGGCAGCCCGGCTGCAAGGAATGGATCAGCGCATATTGCTCGTCCAGTTTCCAGTCAAACGTGTCCCGGTAAGGGTCGGAAGCACTCTTGCCCGTATGGTCCCAGTAACCGTCGAACCAAATCGTGTGGACCGGACCGTACTGGGTCAGCAATTCCGTCAGTTGTCCCTTCATGAAATTCAAGTAACTGGCATAGTCATTCTTGCTTCGGTCCCCGCGCGGAATCGCCGAGGAAGAACTGCCGACCGGATAATCTGCCCGGTACCAGTCCAGATGGGAATAGTAGAACCCGAATTTCATGCCTTCCGCGGCGCAGGCTTTGGCCAGTTCGGCCATGACGTCGCGGCCGTAAGGCGTCGCATCGACGATATTGTAATCCGATTGGGCCGTGCGGAACATCGAGAAGCCGTCATGATGCCGGGAGGTGATAGTCAAGTACTTGGCACCGGATTCCTTGAAGGCGCGGACCCATTCTTCCGCGTTGAACCCGCTGGGATAGAAGCCCCCCGCCAACTTGGCATACTCGCGCCAGTCATATCTGTGCTTGTGCATGACCCATTCGCCCTCTCCGAGCATGGAATAAATTCCCCAATGGATGAAAATGCCGAGTTTGGCATCTTGGAACTCCTGGCGCGCCTGGATATTCTCCGGAGCAGGGACATAGCCCTTCTGCGCCGACAGGTCCTGAGAAGCCGAGAACAAGGCCAGCAACAGGACGGTCAGAATGATTCTCTTGGATGTCATGGTTTTAAGTGTTATTTAGACAGGCTCCGCGCATAATGCGTCGGCGCCTGCTTGTGGTTTTCTTTCGGAGGGTGGACCGCCCGGGCCGGTTGCTTCCGCACAAAGGCATAGACCAGGAAACCGACCCCGAGCAGGACGAACGGGATGCTCAGCAACTGGCCCATGTTCAGGACCATGTCCTCCTCGAAGGCGACCTGGGGTTCCTTGATGAATTCGATCAGGAACCGCATGCCGAAGCACACGATGAAGAAGATGCCGATGAAGGTACCGCGGTACACCTTGTCCAGGCGGAATTTGTACAGCAATATCAGGCCGACTCCGAGCAGCAGGTAGCTCAGCGCCTCGTACAACTGGGTCGGATGTTTTGGCTCGGTCTCTCCCCGCAGCTCGAAGATGAATCCCCAGGGGAGATTCGTAACATCTCCGTAAATTTCTGAATTGAAGAGGTTTCCAAGTCTGATAAAACAAGCGGCGAAAGCGACGGCGATGGCCAGATGGTCCAGGATCCACACAAAATCGAAGTCGTGCTTCGGACCGTATTTCCGGGCAAACCACCACATGCACAGGAACAGCATGATCGTCCCGCCATGGCTGGCCAGCCCGCCCTTCCAGGGCATGAAAATCTCCCAGAATCCCTTCCAGCTGCCGAGATAATAATCCGGCTGGTAAAACAGACAGTGGCCCAGGCGCGCGCCGACGATGGTTCCGATCAGCAGGACATAGAGCAGCGGCTCCAGCAGGTCCTCATCGATCTTCTCGCGACGGAAAAACCAGCGGAAGATGTACCACCCCAGGATGAAACCGCTGACGAACAGCAGGGAATACCAGCGCAAGCCGAATTGACCGATATGGAAAATCTCCGGGTTTACATGCCAGGAGACAACAAGAAGGTCCAGCATATCCAAACAGGTTTTTGCAAATATAAGAAAAAAATGCGCCCGGCGAGAGGCCGGACGCAAGCTTCATGCAATTTGGTGCAGAATTATTCCTGAATGGCTGCGATACCGGGAAGTACCTTGCCTTCAATGGCCTCGAGCATGGCACCACCGCCGGTGGAGACATAGCTCACCTTATCGGCATACCCCATCTGGGTCACCGCTGCCACGGAGTCACCGCCACCGACAAGGGTATAGGCGCCGTTACGGGTCGCTTCGGCGAGGTCCTCGGCAATCTGGAGCGTACCCTTTGCGAAATTGGGAAGCTCAAACACGCCGACAGGACCGTTCCAGAGGATGGTCTTCGAGGCGAGGATGATCTTCTTCCAGTTCTCCAGGGAAGCGGGAGCGGCATCCATGCCCTCCCAGTCATCTGCGATATCATGGGTCGGGAAAATACGCTGGGGCGTATCATTCTCGAACTTCTGACCGGCAACCGTCTCGACGGAAAGGGAAACGTTGACACCCTTTTCCTTCGCCTCCTTGAGGATCTCGAGGGCATCGGGAATCAGCTCGTCCTCGTGCAGGGAGAGCCCGATCTTGCCGCCCTGGGCCTTGATGAAGGTATAGCCCATGCCGCCGCCGATGATCAGATTGTCCACCTTGCCGACCAGGTTCTTCAGGACAGCCAGTTTCGAGGAAACTTTCGATCCGCCGATGATGGCCGTCAGCGGGCGCTCGGCATGCTTGAGGACATTGTCAATCGCCTTGATCTCGCCTTCCATCAAATAACCGAACATCTTGTCATTCGGGAAGTAAGCCGCAATGAGGGCGGTCGACGCATGGGCACGGTGCGCCGTACCGAAGGCGTCGTTGATATAACAGTCGGCATAGGAAGCCAGGGTCTTCACGAACTCTTTCTGGCTGGCTTTGACAGCCGCCTTGGCCGCTTTCTTTTCTTCTTCGGAAGCATCCTCGGCCAATCCCCGGGGCTTGCCTTCCTCTTCTGCATAATAACGAAGGTTCTCGAGCAGCAGGGCCTCACCCGGTTTCAGGGCGGCCGCGGCTTCGCCAGCCTTCATGCAATCGTCAGCGAACTGGACCGGAACGCCGAGGCACTCGGAAACACGGCCGACAATGTGCTTGAGGGAGAACTTCGGATCCACTTTCTTCGGGCGTCCGAGATGGGACATGATGATCACGGAACCGCCTTTCTCAAGAACTTTCTTGAGCGTCGGCATGGCCCGGCGGATCCGGGTGTCGTCCGTGATTTCGAACTGCTCGTTCAGCGGAACGTTGAAATCAACCCTGACAATGGCTTTCTTGCCAGTGAAGTCATAAGAATCAATGTGCTGTTGCATAATATTAAATAATTTCCGGACCACAAAAATAGTAAAAATCCGGCAGGTTCATCACATTCTCCGGATAAAATGGACTATCTTTGTCCCGGACACCAACAGAATTCTTTCCGATGACCCTTGAATATCCCTCCGGACAGTGGCGCGACTACGAACTGATTGACTGCGGCGATTTCGAAAAACTCGAACGCTTCGGCAGCTATGTCCTGGCCCGGCCAGAGCCCAAAGCCCTGTGGCACAAAAGCATGCCGCAGACGGAATGGGACCGTCTCACACACACGCGTTTTTGCCCGGGAGCCGGCTTCGGCAAAGCGGGAAAGGAGGACAGCGGCACCTGGGACCGCCGCAAACGGATGGAAGACCAGTGGTACATCCGCTACGGAACGCCCGGCGCGAAGAACGGCCCGGCATTCACCTTGCGGCTTGGCCTGACGGCTTTCAAGCATGTCGGTGTCTTCCCCGAGCAGGCACCGAATTGGGAATATATCTTCGATCGGACACGGGCACTGGTCCGGCCCGGGGCTCCGCCGCCGAAAGTGCTCAATCTGTTCGCTTATACGGGAGCCGCCTCGCTGGCGGCCAAGGCGGCCGGCGCCGATGTGACACATCTGGATTCGGTCCGCCAGGTAGTAACCTGGGCCCGCGGGAACATGGAGCAGAGCCACCTGGACGGAATCCGGTGGATCATTGAAGACGCCATGAAATTCGCCCGGCGGGAAGCGCGGCGCGGCAACCGGTATCAGGGTATCATCCTCGACCCGCCGGCATACGGACACGGACCGGACGGAGAAAAATGGAAACTGGATGAATGCTTGTTCGACTTGCTCGGATGCGTCGCCGGTATCCTGG
>CADBPH010000211.1 GCA_902796455.1 uncultured Bacteroidia bacterium | reverse complement strand
TTGTCCGCGCGCGCCACGCCGATGCCGCCTTCTCCTTTCTTATGCATGTCGTTCCCACTGAAGAACAAGTAATAAGACTTGTCTTTCCGGACAATGGCCGGCGCCCACATGGCCTGCCAGACCCAGCGCGCCTGGGAATTGTCGATGATCCGTTCATGCTTGGTCCAATGGACCAGGTCTTTGGAAGAAAAGGCATCCAGATAGGTCTGTTCCTTGAACGGCAAGGATGCCGTCGGGAAAATCCAATATTCTTTCCCGAATACGGCTCCCTCCGGATCAGCATACCGTCCCGGAAAAACCGGATTCCCTGCATATTCAGGCGTGGAACATTGCACGCAGCACAATGCCGCCAGCAGCCCTGCGGCTATCATTACAATTCTTCTCATATCCCCCACTTAAAATACCGGACGTTTCCAAGGCTTCCGATACTCCTTGATAAACAGTTTGTTCGCCTCTTTATTGTCGAACTTCTTCCGCACATCGTCATAAACAATGTCGGATTTCACGCGGGCAGCGATATTGCCCAGATGGGCGAATTTGGCACAAAGCGCACCGTTATCAATGGTACAGGCCGTATTCATTTCGCGCTTCCGCATGCAGTCGATGAAATTCGCCAGGTGGTCACGGTGATCCATGTGGTCCGGCAGACTCTGATACGGCTCGATCTTGTCCCGGTAAGGATAAACCACCCAGCTCTCGCGGTTCGCCACAAGACTGCCGTTTTCGCCGACGAACTCGACTCCGTAGTTCTTGTTGTACGGTCCGGCCTCGACGGTAACATTGTTCCACGTGATCAGGAAATCGTTGAATTCATAAACCACGGAAAGGGTATCGAAGGTCTCCGCATAGTTCGCCGGATTCTGGTGATTGCCGCCGGAAGCCATGACCCGGTTCGGCATCCCCTTCACATTCATGCCCCACAAGGCCATGTCCAGCAGGTGGACGCCCCAGTCGGTCAGCAGGCCGCCGCCGTAGTCCCAGAACATCCGCCAGGAGCCATGGAAGCGTTTCGGGTTGAAGGTCCGCTCGGGAGCCGGTCCCAGCCACATGTCGAAGTCCACGTGGGCGGGCGGCGCCTGGTCGGGCACGGGATTCAGGATGGAAGCATAGGCAAAGTTCGCCCAGACATTGACCCGGGCGATGCGGCCGAGTTTCCCGCTGTCGATGTACTTTTTCATTTCATGCCACAGGGTGGCGCTGCGCTGTTGCTGGCCTACCTGGACGACCCGGCCGTATTTCCCTGCGGCCGCCACCATCAGGTCGCACTCGCCGATGGAATTGGCAATCGGTTTCTCGACATAGACATCCTTCCCGGCCGCACAGGCATCCACCATCATCAGGCAGTGCCAATGGTCCGGTGTTCCGATGATGACCGCATCGAGATCCTTGCGTTCCAGCAGTTTCCGGTAGTCTCCGTACAGCTCCGCTTTCACGCCGGTCCGTTTTTCCAGCTCGGCGGCGCGTTTTTCAAGGACCTCGCGGTCCACGTCACACAGGGCCACGCAGCGGACGCCCGGAACAAGAAGGGCATCATTCAAGTCTCCCCAGCCCATGCTGCGACATCCGATCAAGGCTACGTTGATCCGGTCATTCGCCCCCAGCGGCCGGGCAAAAAGATTGTTCGTCAGGACCGGGGTGAATGCGCCCGCGGCCATCAAGGCTCCTGCCTTTCTTAAAAACTCCAGTCGGTTCATAAGCTATTGGGTCTAAATGGTTTATCACTCTCATTTCATCGCCCGGATCGTCTGGGCTTTGACTTTGAAAAAATTGACATTCGGGTTCGGGTCCAAAATCCGGTACTCGGGATGGGTTCCCCAACTGGCCGGCTTGTCCTCAATCTGCATTCCCTCCCCCGTGTCGTTCGACACAAAATACTTGATGCGGCTGTGCCACCGGGAGATCCGCTCCGTCGCCGCCGCATAATCCATCAGTCCGTTCCCGGCCGTAATCACCCGCGTCAGCTCATCCCGGTAGATTTTCCGGCAGGCCTCGAATTTCATCAATCGTTCAATCAGAATGCCCTGATTTCCCCACTGATACGGATCGTGCCGGACCGCATCGTTCTGCGCCCCGCAATTCTGGCAAGTCCCCAACGTATTGTCATAATCGAACGGGATCAGGAAGAACTTATAATCCGTAGGATGATTGGAATTGAAGTAAATATAGAAATTATTCGAATTATTCCAATGGTCATCCCATCCGCCGAGGGCGACATTGACGGCATAAGTCCGCAACAGGAGGTCAACGTCACAGACTTTCCGGATCCAGTCATAGAAGGCCTGGTCATTCAGTCCGCCGACATTCAGGATGAAATTCTGCAGTTGCGCCGCGGCCTCTTCATAGGTCCCTTTGGTCTCTTTCAATTCATAGGGGTAGTCCTTGTCCGCAGCGTCCGGCCCCATCCGGGTCACACTTTCACTGGTGAAATCCGCCCCGATCACGCACTTCCACAGATTGCCCTTCGCACTGCCGAATTGTTCCTTCCTTCTTTTCAGATACTGATTGTCAACACGTTCCAGCATGTTGTACAATCCATAGTAGGCAGGTTCCGGGGCGCCCTCCACATGAATCCACAGACGGCAGTAATGGTCCCGGAGCGCCGTCCAGATCCCCGCCCTGCGGAACAAGTCAAAACAGAAGATCTCCCGCACATGGGACGGATCTTCCTTGAACCATTTCAGATGGAGTTTGTGAATCCCCTTCAAGTCATGGCCCTCTTCATCCTTGTGGAACTTCTGGAAGTTCACGTTGAAATGGCATTTGTGCCAATCAGGATGGGTCTGATGAAGCTGGCCTTTCGTTCCTTCCGGCCGCCGGCGGGATGTCTGGCCCCGCAGCCGGATGGCCGCATCCGCTATCCGGGTGACTTCCTGCCCTTTCTTGAAGGCGACATCGCAATGGATATAGGCCTCGGTATGCGAATCCCGGTCATACTCCACCAGAAGCGCATTCCATTCTCTCAACGGGACGGAAACCGTAATTTCAGGGAAATAATTCTCATCCCAGACATATTCCACCCCTTCGTCCCATTGGATTTCTTTGTATGAGACCGGTTGAATCTCCTCAGTTTGAGGAATTTCCGGCTTATCCGGATCCAAAGGATCAGGCGTCTCCGGCCGGGAACAAGCGGCCAGGAGCAACGGGATAATCATCCCCAGAATCCGGAAATATCGCAACATACCGGAAAGATAAGGATTTATTTGGACAATCGGAGAATCTTGCAGCCGTACGGGGGCAAATCCACCTTGACGTTTTCCGCCGTACTTTCATCCTGATGTGTCCAAAGGTCACGCATTTTATACGCGCCCTTCAGGCCCAGCTCCGAAAATGCCAGGGATACGGACTTGGAGTTGGCATCCCGGTTGAAGAAACCGACCACCCAATCGCCGTTTTTCATCTGGCCGTACCAAATCTGGTTGCGTTTGTCGATGATGCTGCCGGACAGCGGCCGGCCGGCGAAACGGTCCTTGTTCAGTTCGAGCAGTTCCCTGTTCTGGTAGAACTTGGCATTGTCGCCGATCGTGTTGTACTGGTCCGCGATCGCAATCGGTCCGCCCGCAAGCAACTGGAGGGAGATGACCGATTTCTTCTGCTCATCCGTAGCGAAGGTATTCAGCCGGGTGAAGTCCCCGTCCATGATCACGCTGCCGCGGCCGGCCACCTTGGACCAGTGGATAAACCCGTCGAATTGGTTGTCGCAGTTCGGCCACATGCCGCGGACCTTCCCGCGGCTGGCTTCGGAAAAATGGTCCCAGCCGCCGCCCCAGGTGTCGCGCACGGTCCGGAACATGTGTCCGTACTCCGTTTCGAGGACGGCATCCTTGTACAGATGAGGCATGACCAGCGAGACGAACATGTTGTACTTTTTCGCCGACTCGCTGATGTATTTCAGGGCCTGCTCATACACTTCCCGTCCGTAGCCGCGCCCGACGGTTCCCATTCCGTTGTCCCGGCCATCTTCGTACCAGCTCATGAAATCCATCCGGATAAAGTCCACGCCCAGGTCGTGATAATGCTTGAAGAAGCCGTCGACGAACTCTTTGCATCCCGGGTGCGAAGCAACCGCCCACGAGAACCAAGTATCTGCCGCAGAAGGATTTGCCACTTTATCCGTCGATGCATTGTATTTCAGGCTGCCCACTTTGACCTGGGTCCCGGGAATCACCATGTCGTCCGGACAATGGATCCACAGCGGATTGTCATAGACGCCCAGCTTGAGCCCCTTTGCCTTGCATTTGGCAATGATTTCTTTCAGGGTACAGCTGCCATACTTGTCCATATACATGGAACCTTCGGTGCAGAGCATCGGCATGAAGCCGTCGGTGCAAATCATGTCATACCCGTAAGGGAGAAACTCCGTCGCCATCCAGTTGATGATCTTGTCCCAATGGTCGGATGTGATGTCCATCTTGTCGCCCGGAATGCCGGCTTGTTCCTGCGTCCACAGGTACTCATACACCGTCCAGTACAGCGGGGCTTTCTTGGTATGGATCCCCTGGTCGGGCGCATTCGCCGTCACATCGGGACCGGCATCCACCTGCTTCCCTTCTTCGTGTTTTTCCCCACAGGCGCCGGCGAACAATCCCAGCGCTGTCATTGTCCATAATACTGCAAGTAACCGTTTCATAATTATCGAATTAACGTACAAACGATTAAGCCGGAAGCCTCCGGCTTAATCGCATGTCAAAATCAGGATTCAACCCGCTATTCCCCCAGATATTCTGCGGTAATCTTGTAGGCTTTCAGATCCAATGTAATCTTGTACTGACCGGCATCCACAACCTTCCACTTGTCATCCGGACCGGCCGAATACGTGAATTTATCGCTGGCTGCACCCTTCTTGGAGATTTCGACATTGGCAGCCTCCGGACGGATCGCCTTGGCACCCCAGTCCCCGGTCGTAGTATAGCATTTGAACTCACCGGCGTTCATCTTCCCTTGATAGACAAACACATACTGGCTTTGCTTCGTGAAGGGAGTCGGGGCGTCGATGTTCCAGCCCGCCGGCGTCGCATCGCCGACCATGTACACATTGTTAGCATTGATCGGATCCTTCGGCGGCTCGCTGAGCCATACGATGTTGTATGTCCATGCCTTCAGGTTGAACGTAATCCGGTAAACGCCCGCTTCCGTGACCTGCCATTTCTCGTCCGGATCCCCGGCATGCATGATGAACGGAGCTTCGGCAATACCGCTTTTCCCTACTTGCAGGCCTGCGACAGAAGGACGGATGAACGGAACGTCCCAGCTTCCCTTGGCCAGCATGGCCTTGAATTCGCCCCGGTTCAGGACACCCTCGTATACAAACACATATTTGTCCTCCTCCGACTGGGTGAATTCCGTCGGGTTTCCATTGTCCCAACCCGCCGGGGTCGCATCACCGAGGAAATACAGCACCGAAGTCTTGATGGGGAGCGTTTCCTCAATGATAATGATTTGCTTCTCGCCTTCGCAGCCAGCCATGAACAACGTCATGAAAAGGGCAGCCAGGCTGATTATCTTATTGATCGCTTTCATATTCTCTGCGTATTAATATTAATCATTATATCCGGGATTCTGCTTCAGCTCGTTATTGGCGTCCAGAACCGAACGCATCAACGGGAAGATCGCCGTATGGTTGTCCGGATCCGCGGTCTTGTCCCACCAGGCATTGTGGAACTTCCCGAAGCGGATCAGGTCGATACGACGGCGGCCCTCCGCAAAGAATTCGCGGCCCCACTCGTCGAGCATCTCGTTCATATCCAACGTCGCCTTTCCTTCCGGGGCATACAGGACCTCGCTCCAGTTCGCCTGCGGATAGTTGCGCTTGCGCACGCTGTTCAGAAGCTTGGCAGCCTCGTCGGTCTTGCCCTCGCGAAGTTTGCATTCAGCCAGGGAATAAATCATCTCGGGAAGACGGAATTCCGTGTAGTCGGACTGGTCCTGTCCCTCATCCGAATCCTGATAGAGCGGGTATTTCACGAAATGGTAACCCGAATTGTGGTCGCCGTTCTCCATCTTGCTGTCGCCGCCCGGCCACTGGTCTGCCGGCATGTCGTGGAAGACACCGACGGCATCCCGGATGTACAGGTCATAGGCGATGGTCGGACCGACGACGGCAGCGGTCTTGCCGCTTTCATCGACATATTCCAGACGGCCGTACACGAACATTCCCTCGCGTTTGCTGTTCCCCAGGTTCTTGTAGCACTTCATGCGCTCGTCGCCGGGATACTTGCGGAATTTCTGGACGGTCATGCCCAGGTCGTAGGTAAAGAGTTTGCCATCATTGTCGTAGCTCGGAGAGGCCGCCCACTTGGTATTGTGACCGCCTTCCTTGGCTTTCCGGTCATTGGCATAGTATCCGAAACGGGCCGGAACCGTCCACCAGTACATGTCACCGGAATAATGCCAGTGCGTGTTCTTTCCACCGGGGAATCCGAAGATCACCTCATCGCAGGTCTCATTGTTCCAGTCGAATGCGGCATCCCAACGGTCAGCCACGGCGTAAGGGCCATACTTCCCGTCAATCAGATTCTGGGCATACGTAGCACAGTCGGTATAGCGTTTCTCGCCGACATAAACCTCCGCATTGAGGTAGAGGCGGACCAGCATGGCAGCGGCGGCAGCCTGGGAGAATTGTCCCTGCGTCAGGAGGTTTCCACCCAGGGAAGCCTTGGGAGTCAACAGGTCGAGGCATTCTTTCAACTCGGACTCGACAAATTCGAAGATGACCTTCGGCTCCACCTGGTTCTTGGTGTTCAGGCTCTGGTCATTGAAGCTGACCACATAAGGTACATTCCGGAATTCATCCAGCAGGCGCAGATAGAACCAGGCGCGCAGGGCGCGGCACTGACCTTTCAGGTTGTTGAATTCTGCTTCTGAGAACCCGAATCTGGACGGATCCAATGTCTCGAGGTCCTCGATCACATAGTTGCACTGGCCGATACCCTGATAGCATCCGGTCCACTCGCCCTCGATATTCTGGCCGTTTTCCACGTTGTACAGGTGGTCATGCATGATACGCCATTTCCCACTGTCGTCCCACCAACCGTCACGCGTGACCGTAACGAGCTGGTCGGCAGTAAGTTCGTTGATAACGAAACGGTTCTGGATGCTCCAGTAACCATGTTCGAAAGGACGGAACGTCGCGCGGACGACATCCATCTTCGTGTTGTAATAGTTCTGGGTACCGACCTGGTCGTAAAGTGTTTCATCCAGATTGGTGCAGCTTGAGAATAAAGCGGCGGTCAGAACGGCAACAGTTATATATCTATATAGTTTCATGACTTTCGTTGTTTTCTGCATGGTTCATGTATTAGAAATCAATCTGGACACCCAGGATGAACTGGCGGCTGGTCGGATAGTACTGGCGGGAACCCGTCGCACTCGGCTCCAGGCCGTTCACCTGGTAGGAAGCCGGGTCGACGCCACTGAACTTGGTGAAAGTCAGCAGGTTCTTTCCAGTCAGATAGAGGCGGACTCGCTGGAGATACTTCCAATCTGTCTTGGCCGTATAGCCCAGATTCACCATATCCAACTTCAGATAATCACCCCGCTCGAGGAAATAGTCGCAGACGATCGGGTTGGCATCCAGGGACACCGGATTGTTCTTCCCGTAAGCTTTCTTGAGGACGTTTCCGGTGAAGTTGCGGGTTCCGTAATAGAAGTCATGGATGTTGAAGATGTGGAAGCCGAAGGCGCCGCGGAAGAACAGGGACAGGTCGAAGTTCTTGTAGCGGAAGTTATGGGTCATGGATCCCGTGAATTTCGGGAGGCCGTTGCCGACATACTGCTTGTCCTCCTGGGTTCCTTGGGCGGCTTTGATCATGTCACCCTCCCTGTCGTAGATGATCCAGTTGCCATCCAGGTCGTTACCTGCATATTTCCACATGTAGAAACCGCCGATCCGGTGACCTTCCTCGACCCGCTGCAGGTCATAGTACGGGAACGGAGCCTCGGTCGAAGCGGTATAGTAGTATTTCTGGGCAACGAACTCGGAATTACTGAAATGCTCGAATTCGTTCGACATGGTCGCGCCCAGCACGCCCAGGTCATAATGGAAGTCGCCGCTGTCGACTACGTTCCAATGGATGTCGAACTCAAAGCCGGAGTTCCGCATGGTACCGACGTTGACGTAGGTCGACGTATGGAGATACGGCGGGACGGAGACATTGTAATCACCCAGCAGGTCAACCTGATGGCGGTTGAAGTAGTTGAAGGAACCGAACACTTTCGAGTCGAAGAGGGCGAAGTCGAGACCGACATTCCAGTTCTTACCCTTCTCCCAGCGGAGTTCCGGATTCACATTCTTGGAAGGACCCCAGACCTGGAAATCACGGCCGTTATACGAATAGTATCCGAAAGGAGTCATCGTATTGAGCGACTTGTAACTATCGAAATTCTGGTTGCCCGTGACACCGTAGTCCGCACGGAGTTTCAGTTCGTTGATCCACTTCACATCCTGCATGAACGGTTCATCGGAAATACGCCAACCGGCGGAGACCGCAGGGAAGTAACCCCATTTGTTGTTGGCGCCGAAGCGGGAAGATCCTTCGTAACGGAGGGATGCCGTCAGCAGATAGCGGCCGTTCCAGTCGTAGCTCAGACGACCGAAGAAGGCAATCAGTTTCGCATCATTGCGATAGGTGTCGAAACCGACTTCATTCTCTTCCTGGGCGTATTCACCGGTTCCCAGGTGATCGAAGGTCAGACCGTCGTTCGGGAAATCGGCATTGCTGGCGTTCAGGCCGGAATTCTGCTCATACTGATAGGAATAACCGAGCATCGCTTTGATGTTGTGGTTATTCAAGTGCGCCATATAGTTCGTGAGCCACTCCAGGTTATAGAAGCGGTACTGGCTATAATCCCGGCTTGCCTGGCCCTCGCGTCCGTTCTGCTCGCAAAGCGTACTGGTAGAAGGACGGAACCAACCGTTGAAGTGGGTG
Source organism: uncultured Bacteroidia bacterium (assembly GCA_902796455.1). Lineage (GTDB taxonomy): Bacteria > Bacteroidota > Bacteroidia > Bacteroidales > UBA932 > Cryptobacteroides. The sequence continues at coordinate 668 of CADBPH010000211.1, read as the reverse complement.
GCATGGTGGTCAGCGAAGGAGACCTGCGTGGAGAGGTCGTGATTGCCGGTACCGTCCTTGAAGAGGAGCGGAAGCAGGTTGAGTTTAGCCGTGGCATCCCATTCCAGGAGCCGGTCCTCGCCCTTGCTCTGCTCAAGCATGAGCAGTTCGACCGGGTTCGTACCTTCGACCTGGCCGCCCAGGAAATTGTAGTAACGGGTAGGATCGTCCGGATCCATGATCGGGGTCGTCGGGTTTGTTTCCAAGGCCCTGCGGAATACGCTCCAGTCGGAGTTGTCGCGATAGATCACACGCGGAGCAATGTTCGCCGTGAAAGTGAAAAGACCACTCTGGGTGGTATGGTTGACAGAAGAACGGGCGCCGTACTCCTGACGAGCGGAGCGGATGTCGATACCTTTCGCATCGCGATAGTCCGCGGTAACCCGGTAATTCGTCTTGGAATTACCGCCGCTCAGCGTAAGGGAATGGGTATGTTTCGTACCGATCCGGCTGACGGCACCGAGCCAGTCCACACTGTCGCCCAGGTCTACACCACGGCCGTCTCCCAGGATGCGGTACTCACGGTACTCATCGGCCGTGAGGATATCCAGTTCACGGTTCATGACGTCAATGGAGAACGTTCCGTTGTACTGGGTATGGATGGTCCCGTCCGTGGAGCCTTTCTTGGT
>CADBPH010000210.1 GCA_902796455.1 uncultured Bacteroidia bacterium | reverse complement strand
TCCAGGAAGGACTTCGCAAAATACTCCGCGTCCGCATCAATGAACCAGTAATTCTTGTTCCAGGCCAGGCCGAGGCTCGAAGCGAACTGCGGCGTGCTCGGGACGTAGTGCTTGACCGTCGACCCGTCCGTGGCAGGATGGCTCTTCCAGTAAGGCACCTTCACGCCATAGGTAGCGGTAACGATTTCAGAACTGTTGTCATACGTCTGGTACATCGTCGGATTGGAAGTATAGATGTACTCCCCGTAACTGAGCACTCCCTGGAGGGAAAGATTGCTGATCGGGGTCGGGACCTTGAATCCCAGTTCCATGCCCATGTGCACCTCGTCGATACCGCTCATGGCGAAATTCGTGAAGGTGTTCTGGAGGTCGTCATAGAAACTCATCACATCGCTCTGGTCCGCGATTTCGGTATAGAACCCGGTCACGCGGAAATTGTATCCGGCATTGCTGTACTGATAATTGACATCCGCCGAAAGGGTCTTGACCGTCGTCAGGTTCGGGACAAGGGAGTTGCGCGTCCTCGGGGACACAAAGGCCATGTTGAAGGCAGGCGCATCATTCAGATAAGCGGCATCAATGTACACCCGGTGCCCGCCGGTCATGATGTAATTCAGGTTCACTTTGGTTCCGTACGTCATGAACCCCACATGCTTGGAATCGCCCTTGGAGGTGATCGGTGACCCGTCCGTCTCGTAAGTCGTAATCGGGATCCCGTTCCACATGAACGGAGAACCGTCATCCGCGAGCCCGGGGAACAGGCCCTTCCGGACCAAACCTTCCCGCCAGAAGCCCGAATATCCGAGCCGCCCGCCGATGGTCGTCTCGAGGGATCCGGCCGTCCACTTGGTCGTCACCCAGGCGGAGAACCGGCGGATATGGGCAAAATAATCGTAACCGTATTTGTCGCCTTTGCGGACCACCTGGTCTCCCCCGCTCATCCAGGCATCCAGGTCGTTCTGCACCATGTACGGATAAGCGGCAAAATCACGCTCTGCGAACTGGTCGACATTCAGGAAATAATCGCCACCGAGCAAGTCATTCATAATCTTGTAGTACTCCGTCCGGTTCACCTTGGCGTCAATCCCGCCGGTAATGGTGTAGTTCGGAAGCACCCGCCACTTGGCGTTAAGGGCGAGATTGAGGTCCTGCTGGTCTGTCCGGCGCTCTTCGAGGGCATATTTGGACCGGTTGCCGATCGCCGTGGTATTCCGCTGGTTGACATGGTACAGGCGGTCCCAGTTGACGTGCACGATCGAAGGGTCATGCGTCAGCGACCAGGAATCATAGGCCCACGCATATTTGGGATAATTCGTGCGGTTGTAATCCGTATCCTCCATGAAATAATAACTGGGAAGATTGCGGTAATAATCCGGGCGCGGGTCCTGGGCATCATACCAGTCCAGGGCGGTATACCCGTTCTTGCCGAACCGGTACAGCAACGTCGCCGCAGCCTTGAAACGGTCCGACGGCGTAAAATCATATTTCAGGATCGCGATCGGCTCATGGGTGATGCGGACACGCGCATTGCGGACCTTCCCGTTCTGGTACCCCCAGTTGGAGTTATACATGTTGTCCCCCATCAAGTCGTACACCTCCTGGGTGGAGGCATTCTGCGCTCCGCGCTGGCCCGGCGCCGCCATGAAGACCAGCCCCAGCCGATGGGCATCCGCGAGTTGCTTCTCAACGGCCCCATAGTAGGCGAAAGAGCGATAGTAAACTCCTTTGATCCAATCGTTTCCGCCGAGACGAGCCGATACGTTGAAGGCATAAGACCAGCCGTTGTCCAGATGGCCGGAAGCGTATGTGAGCATCAGGCGGAGACGATACAAGGCACTGTTGGTCAGGATGCTGGCCCGCCAGCCCTTGCGGACGGAAGAAGCGTTGACCGGAATATTGGTCAATCCGTTGTAGCCGCCCAGGCCGTAATCCGAGATCTCGGATCCGGTCACGGCATATTTCGTCCGGGTGGCTTCATTCAGGCCGCTCCACAGGGAGAACGGGGAATACCCCGTCATCGCATCATTCATTTTCACGCCGGCCAGGTACACATCCTGCGACTCACTCGAATAGCCGCGGACCCGGAAACGGACCGCACTGAAATTGAAGCCGGCGACATTGTTGAAGATATCGTTCTGGCCGAAGAGGATGGTCGGATTGTCATTGTACCCGGAATCCTCCATGTC
>CADBPH010000209.1 GCA_902796455.1 uncultured Bacteroidia bacterium | reverse complement strand
GCAGTAAGCCTCCTTTCCCGAGGAGAGGAGGTTTACCCCTCCCAATTCCCGTTTTCCCTCCCTCGGGGAGGGAAAAAGCTGTCGGCCTTCGCAGGCCTCCCTAATAAGGTTTTTCGCTTTGGCATAAGACGAATCACATCTTATTGATACAATCCACATAGGCTTCGATCGAAGCGGTCACGATGTCCGTGCTGGCGCCGAATCCGTAATAGACCCGGCCCTCGCTTTCCACCTGCATATGCACTTTGCAGCAGTCGTCGGAGCCCTTGGTCACACCCTGTATCGTGAACTCATTGATCGTCACCTGGCGACGGATAATCTGACGGAGCGCATTGATGGACGCGTCCACCGGCCCGTTCCCCGTCGCCGCCGCCTCGAATTTCTCTCCGGCGATATCCAGCCCGATGGAAGCCACCGGACGCATGCCGATCCCGCTGGTCGCCTGCAGCCAGTCCACCTTGATATGGTGCCCCATCCCCCGGTCGGCCCCGGCCAGCATGAGGATGTCGTCATCGTGCAGGACTTTTTTCTTGTCCGCCAACTTGAGGAATTCCTCGTACACCTCGTCCAGGCGCTCATCGGTGAGATTGACACCCAGATTCTTCAGCCGGAATTTCAGGGCGGCATGTCCGCTCCGCGCCGTCAGAACGATGGAATTCTTGTCGATCCCCACATCCGTCGGATCAATGATTTCATAAGTGCTGGTATCCTTCAGGACGCCGTCCTGGTGGATGCCGGACGAATGGGCAAACGCGTTCTTCCCCACAATCGCCTTGTTCGGCTGCACCGGCATGTTCATCAACGAAGACACCATCCGGCTGAGCGGATAGATTTTCTGCGTATTGACATTCGTATGCAAATCAATGTCCTTGTGGGACTTGAGAATCATCACAATCTCTTCGAGCGCCGTGTTGCCCGCCCGTTCTCCGATGCCGTTGATGGTCACCTCACACTGCCGGGCGCCATTCAGCAGACCGGCCATGGTATTGGCCGTCGCCATGCCGAGGTCATTGTGGCAATGCGTGGAGATGATGGCATTCTCGATCCCGGCCACATGGTCGCAGAGGTATTTGATTTTCTCCCCGTACTCCTGCGGCAGGCAATATCCCGTGGTATCCGGAATGTTGACCACCGTTGCCCCGGCCTTGATCACCGCCTCGACCACCCGGGCCAGGAATTCATTATCCGTGCGGCCGGCATCTTCGGCATAGAACTCAACGTCTTCGACGTATTTCTTGGCGTACTTCACGGCCCGCACCGCCCGCTCGAGAATCTCTTCCCGGGTCGAAGCAAACTTGTAACGGATGTGGTAATCCGATGTGCCGATCCCCGTGTGGATCCGCTTGCGATGGGCATGCTGGAGGGCCTGCGCCGCCACGTCGATATCCTTTTCCACCGCCCGGCTCAGCGCACAGATTACCGGCCAGGTCACCGCCTTGGAAATCTCCACCACCGAATTGAAATCTCCGGGGCTGGAGATGGGAAAACCCGCTTCAATGACATCGACGCCCAGCAATTCCAGCGACTTGGCTACCTGGATTTTCTCAACTGTATTCAGCTGACATCCAGGGACTTGTTCACCATCGCGAAGCGTCGTGTCAAATACATATACCCGGTTTGCATCCATGGCCGGCTATTTTTCAGGACGGAGACTGCGGACGGTCGCTCCGGTCCGCCAGAGTTCGCTCTCACGCAGTGCCTTCAGTTCCGCTTCCAGGCCTGCGCGGTAGTCCGGCCGGGAGTTGGCATCGATGGAAATCTGGGCCTCTTCGCCACTCGCCACCCGGTTGTACAATTTTTCAAATACCGGCTTGGTTGCATCGTGGAAAGGTCCCATCCAGTCGAGGGCGCCCCGCTGGGCGGTTGTAGAGCAATTCGCATACATCCAGTCCATTCCATTCTCGGCGAAGAGGGGCATCAGGGATTGAGTCAACTCTTCGACCGTCTCATTGAAGGCCTCCGAAGGGCTGTGTCCATGCTCGCGGAGCACCTCGTACTGGGCGGACAAAATCCCCTGGATCGCGCCCATCAATGTTCCGCGTTCACCGGTGAGGTCCGAATAGACTTCCCGCTTGAAATCAGTCTCGAACAGATAGCCCGAACCGACACCGATACCCAAGGCCAGCGTGCGTTCCAGCGCACGGCCGGTGGCATCCTGGTACACGGCATAGGAGGAATTGACACCCTTACCCTGGACGAAGAGACGGCGCAGCGAAGTGCCGGAGCCCTTCGGCGCCACCATGATCACATCCACGTCTTTCGGAGGGACGATGCCGGTCCGGTCATTGTATGTGATGCCGAAGCCATGGGAGAAATACAGCGCCTTGCCGGGGGTCAGGTATTTTTTGACGACCGGCCACACCTGGATCTGGGCGGCATCCGAAACCAGGAACTGGATGATTGTTCCGCGTTTGCAGGCCTCCTCGATCTCGAACAGGGTCTCCCCGGGAACCCAGCCGTCCGCAACGGCCTTGTCATACGTTTTGCCCTTGCGCTGGCCGACGATGACCTTGAAACCATTGTCGCGCAGGTTCAGGGACTGGCCAGGGCCCTGGACACCATAACCGATCACGGCGATGGTTTCATCTTTCAGAACGGCACGTGCTTTTTCGAGGGTGAATTCTTCGCGGGTAACGACTTTTTCGTCTACGCCGCCAAAATTGATAATTGCCATAATCTACTATTTGTTAAATTGTTTACTTTCTCTTTCCCGTTTTTTCAAAAACTTCATCACCGGTTCCTGTGTCGCCCTCGATACCGCGATGCGGCCGGAGCGGACAAATTGCAGGATACCGAATTGCCGGAGCTCTTCATACAATGCCGCCGTCTCTTCCGTATAGCCCGTCTTCTGGATGACCGTAAAGGTTTTGTTCATCTCGACGATCCGGGCGCCGTGCCGGGAGAGCAGGTTCTCGAGATCCCCGTACTCCAGCAGCTT
>CADBPH010000208.1 GCA_902796455.1 uncultured Bacteroidia bacterium | reverse complement strand
TGCGCGTGTAGCGGGCCTGGTTGATGACATCCACGCCGAGTACACCGCGGAGTTTCAAGCCGTCGATGATGGTGAAGTCTGCGTTCAGGCTGGTAGTCAGGGCGTTGTTGCGATACTTGTTGAAAGAACCGCTGTTGATTTGGCCGAGCGGCGTGAAGTCATTCACCACGTCGTTGACGAGGTACTTCGTGCCGTCGCTGCTGAGCGCGTTATAATAATAGTAGGAAGGGATACGCATGGCGTTGGCGAGGTTGACGCTCCGTACACCGAGGCTGTTGTTGCGGGTGTAAGCCATGATACCGGTCAGGTGCAGGCGGCCGATCTCCGTGGAGATGTTCGCGCGCATATTGTAACGCTGTGCACCGTAATCCTTGTCAGCCACGTAGTTGCTAGCCTGGTCATGATAGCCGAAGGAGAGCATGAAGGAGCTCTTATCGCTGCCGCCGCTGATGGACGCGTTGTAATCCTGCTGGAGGGCAGGTTCGAAAATCTGGTAATACCACCATTTTTCCTCGTCCTTGTGGGCGGCGAGGTCGCGGATCTGCTCCTGGGTGAATTTGGGAGCCTGTCCGGCATTGGTCATGGCCAGGTTGGTCAGCGTCGCATTGGCGTAACCGTCGGTCGCGTGGATCAGGAAGTTCGGGACGTTCATGCCCGCCATGGCGTTGAAGCGGACTTTGGTCTGCTCGCCTTTGCGGCCGCCCTTGGTCGTCACCAGGACGACGCCGTTGGCAGAACGGGAACCATAGATCGCAGCGGTACCGGCATCTTTCAAGATGGAGATGCTTTCGATGTCGTTCGGGTTCAGGTTGTTGAAGGTGCTGTTATCGGCGACGAGACCGTCGATGACGAACAGCGGGCTGTTGTTGTTGAGCGAGCTGATACCCCGGATGTTGAAGTTGGTGTTTTCCGAGTTCGGGTCATAGCTTCTCTTCTGGACGACAACGTTCGCGGCCGCACCCTGGAGGGCCTGGGTGACATTGGCGACCGGCCGGTTCTCGAGCATCTGGGAGCGGACCGCTTCCACGGAACCGGTTGCGCTCTTGCGGGTCGTCGTACCGTAACCGATGACAATGACATCGTCAAGCATTTCATGGTCTTCGACGAGGACGAGGCGGCTCAGGTCACCGTTAGCCGGGACTTCGAGGTCCTTGAATCCGATTGAAGACAGGACGAGGACGTCCCCGGGACGGCAGTTGATTGTGAAATTACCGTCGAGGTCCGTTACAACACCTGTTTGTGTTCCTTTGACCATGACGCCGACCCCGATCAGCGGCTGTCCTGCTTCATCCAGCACTTTACCCTTGACGGGTGTCTGCTGCGCGGCAGCCTCGGATGGGGCGGAAATCGTTTTGGCAAAGGTCTGCACAGGGATGGAGAGGAGGATGGCAGCAGCCATCAACCTTCCCAGGAAAGGCAATGTAAACCTTTTTACTGTTGATTTTTCCATCTTTGGTAGTTTGGTTAAACAAATGGGTTAAATACGGGTTTTTTCGTTTTCTGATTAAAACGATACAAAAGTATTTTTCATTGTTCAAACATATTTGTCCTGACTTTGTCAATTCTGTATGATTTTGCGCGCTTTCCGGCTTGTATACAATTTTGGCGGAAAATCGTACATCTCCCTTTGAAGAGCTCTGTCTTTTTGTGTATCTTTATGGCGGAAATATATGAAATTCAGGCTGTAGGGCCTTTTATTACGAATGTGTATGCGGATGCGTGAAATGTATCGATTCTTGTCAATCTTTGTCCTGGCGCTGTATACGGCAGTCTCTGTTCCTGCGCAGAACCTCAAACAAATCTCCCATAACGAAGGCTTGACGAACAATGCCGTTTTCTCCTTGTTCCAGGACGCGGACGGATATATTTGGGTGGGATCCTGTGACGGGCTGAGCGTGTATTACGGCCAGCGGGTCCATCCCGTTACCTTCCCGGACGGCAGTTCGCTCGAGGGCTTTCTGGTCGAGCAGTTTGCAAGTGCCGAGTCCGGCGACCGCCTGTGGGCCAGGACGGAGCATGGCTTGAAGTGCTGGTCCCGCTCCGCTGGAACGCTCCGGGATTTCCCGCAGTTCACGGGGGCTTACCGGATCATGTCTTCACAGGACGGGACGGTCCTGGTTCTGGATAACAACGAATTGTATTATTTCAATACGGCGACGGAGGCTTTTTCCGTTTTGCCCGTCGAGGGAGAGGATAGTGTCCTGGATTTCGGCTGTGATGAGAAATATCTGTGGCGTATCACGCCGGAAGGCGTCTTCCGTTATTCCTGGCCGGTTTCTTCCGGAGGAATCAGGGGAAAGGTTTCTTCTGCCACGTGTTTATTCCAGGGAGCGGTGACTTCTTCCCTGAGCCGGGACGGGAGTGTCTTTCTGACGGAGCAGGACGGGACTTTTTCCCATCTGGACATTGCTTCGGGTCGAAAAGCCTTCCTGTTGGATTTGTCGGCGGAACTGCCTTTGCGCGGGCTACCGAGCGGGGTTGTCGAGATGGACGAGGATCTGTTCGTATCCTTTGCCACGCGGGGGGTGGTCCGCTTCCGCCGGAATGCCGCCGGCTCCTATACCGGGGAAGACCTCGGGTTGAAGGTCGGTATTTTCGACATGGTCAAAGACCGGCAGCGCCAGATTTTGTGGATCGCGACGGACGGACAGGGCTTCTATCAGTACTGGGAAGCTACTTTTTCCATCCGTTCTATCCAGGGAAGGGACATCAGCCCGGAATTCGGATCCCCTGTCCGCGCCTTGTACGTGGATGCGGAAGACCGCCTTTGGATCGGGACGAAAGGTTCCGGCATCCTGGTCCGCGACCGTTCCGCCGGTAACACGTCTTCCGCCCTGCAGCATTGGATAACGACGGAAAATTCCTCAATGGGCAGCAATCTGGTCTATACATTTGCCCAGAGCCGGCTGGGCGGTTTCTGGATCGGCACGGAGGTCGGCCTGGATTATTATGACGAACGGGCTGGACGGGTTGTTTCCGTGCCGGGCAGCGCCCCGCTCCGGTATGTCCATGCGGTCGAAGAAGTGGGGGATTCCTTGCTGTGGATTGCGACGGTCGGAGACGGCGTCTGGCGGGCCTCGGTTTCGCGTGGGCGGGATGGCATCGGATTGAAAAACCTTTCCCGGTACCAGGTTGACGGAGGGATCATGTCCTCCAATTATTTCTTCTCCATGTGCCGCGGTGCGGACGGGACCCTTTGGTTCGGCAACCGGGGAAGCGGACTCTACCGGATGGGAGAGAACGACTTGGAACCCGTGAAAATGGAGACAGAGTCCCGGTATGAAATCGTGTCGGATGTGTTCTCGCTGGTGGAAACCGGGAATGCCCTCTGGGTCGGAACCGGGCGCGGGGTTGTCCGCCGGGCTTTTTCCGGGGAAGAGCGTTACTTCGACTCGGAAACCGGCTTGCCGAACAATACGGTCCATGCACTGGTTGTGGACGGGAAGAAGGGGATCTGGATATCGACCAATGAGGGGCTGGTCCGGCTGGATTTTTCCCGGGACCGGAATGAGCGCTTCGGCGTGGACAAAGGTTTGACTGTGAATGAGTTCTCAGATGGTGCAGCCTTCCTGGCCGATGATGGTGTCCTCTATTTCGGCGGCGTGAACGGATGGGTGGAAGTGTACGAGAATCCGGCATTTTCCGATGATCAGACCTTTGTTCCCTCCGTTGTTTTCACATCCGTCGGCCTGCGCGACAGGCAGTTGGATTTCTATGCCGGCGTCATCGGCTCCACCGACGGGCGGCAGGAGATCCGGCTGGGACCCGGTGACAATTCCTTTACGGCCGAGTGGGTGGTATTCGACCATGTCAATTACCGGGATTATACCTATTTGTACCAGTTCGGTACGCTGAAAGAAGGGGAATGGGTTGATAACGGGCGGTCGGGCAGCCTGTCCTTCACGCGGGTGAAGCCCGGGAATTACGGTCTGTATGTCAAGGCCCGCAATATGCTGACCGGGGCGGAAACGGCCGTGGCGCGGCTGGATATCTTCATTGAGGCCCCCTGGTATGCATCCACCTGGGCCCGCCTGTTTTATCTGCTGGCCCTCTTCGCAGGAATCATCGGCCTTTTCGTTGTGTTCCAGGAACGGGCCCGCCGTCGTCAGCAATATGCACTGGAACAGATGGACCGGCAGCACAAAGAAGAACTGTACGAAGAAAAGCTGCGGTTCTTCACCAATGTCACCCATGAATTCAGGA
>CADBPH010000207.1 GCA_902796455.1 uncultured Bacteroidia bacterium | reverse complement strand
GGGAAAAAGGCACCCGAGCTTTGTCCGGTCTGCAAGCACCCCCGGTCTTATTTCAAGATGCAGGCGAACAATTATTAGGGGTTGTATCCGGCCCCTGTTGCAAAGAGACTGACCCAAACTTGGATCAGTCTCTTTGTGTATCCGGTTATTTCTGACGTATATCCGGTTATTTCCGGCGGGTGGCGGGGAAGAGCCAGAAAACCAGGTTCACCAGCAGGTAGGCAACCAGGGTCATGAGGATGGCCATGGACCAGTTCAAGCGGGCGACCAGGGTGATGATCACGGCGATGACAGCCATGCAGAGGATGGCAATCCGGCCGAAACGGGTTACGAGGTCCGCCTGCGATTTTCCGCCGAATTTCAGCGTGAACATCGGAATTTCACAGACCATCAGCAGCGACAGGACGAGGGCGACGGCCGGAATGAACCAGACGGTCCCGCATCCTTGTGCAAGCACGGTAAACGGCTCATGATAAACATAATAGGCGAGTGAACCGCAAATCATGGCCGCTGCCGGGGCGGGCAGCCCCAGGAAGGTGTCGTGCTGCCGCTCGTCGATGTTGAACTTCGCCAGCCGGAGCGCGGCGAAAACGGCGAAAACCAGCGGGATGCAGGTCAGCCATCCGCGAACCTGGTAACTCATCAGCTGATAGAGGATAAGGGCCGGCAGGACACCGAAGCTGACGACGTCGGCGAGCGAGTCCAGCTCTTTTCCGACCGGAGAATACGCGTTCAGGAGACGTGCGGCCAATCCGTCGCAGAAATCGCAGGCGGCGGCAGCCAGCATGAGCAGGAATGCCGTGTCAACGCGGCCGTTCATCGCGAAAATCACCCCGATGACCCCGCACAGGAGATTCATCGAGGTGATTGCATTGGGAATGTGTTTCTTCATGGGAGAAACTATTTGATTCCGAGTTTCTTCTTCAACTCTTTGGGGAGACCGTCCTTGTGGACCATGAAATCGATGGCCTTGGCGCGCGTGAAGGCGTCGGAAAGGTACCAGATGCCTTTGTATTTGCCGCTCTCGCCCCAGGAGTTCTTGATCATCACGTATTTGTTGCCGAACTGGTCCTTGGCGATACCGAAGGCGTGCATGCCGTGGTCATCGGTCGTGCCTTTGTTGTCGAATTCGGACTGGCGGAATTCCTGGGTCACAGCCAACTCCTTGGGAGCAGCCTGGGCCGGTTTCTCTTCGGCCTTACCGGTCCACCTTTCCTGGTCGGATCCGGTCGTGACAGGAGCCTTGGTGTCCAGCAAGATGCCGGTTCCCATGCGGGTGAAGCCGGCTTCGCTGACATCCCCGCCCCAAGTCGTCGTATAGCCGTGCTCGAGGGCATAGTAGAGGGCGTCCATGAATTCGTCAAGCGGAACGTTGTACGCCCTGTCGGAACGCCAGTTGTCGCAGACCTCGATGGCGAACTGGGTGTAGAACGGATGGTGCGTGTACGAAGTCAAGGTCACGTAATCGTCCGCGTTGAGCTTGAAGGAATCCCTGTAAGATGCAGGAGTGTAAGTTTTTCCGTTGTATTCAAAGGTCTCGGGGCACTCGCCGAAATACGCATCCATGATTCCCTTGAAACCGTTTTTCCAAGCCGTGGAAAGGGTCCGGTTGGGGTTCTTGACAATGGCGCCGACATAAGCCTTGGCGGCGGCATCAACTTCGCCGTGCACAGGGAGTTCCGTACCGTAGTTCGTTCCAGGCATGACTGACTGGGGAACGAGGCCGTAGTCCTTCATGATGTGCAGGACATCTTCGCATTCGCTGCCGGCTCCGAAGGTCAGGTTGCCGTCCAGGCGGATATATTTGTCCGCGCGGTCCTGATAGGAATGGCTGACGACGAACATTTCCGAGAAATCCGGATAGTCCGCCTCGCTGAGTTTGTTGATGCGGATGGCCTCGGATTCAAGGAACGAAAGGGCCGAGAAGCACCAGCAGGTACCGGAGCGGTTTTGGTTCTTGATGGAAGTAATGGGATTCTCCTTGACGACAGTAAACTGATACTCAGGAGCTTTGGGAGCCTCGGGCCGGGGAGCCTGGGCAAAGGCATTGCCGGCCAGTACAAGCGCGGCGGCAGCCATGACAAGTTTGAAGCTATTCATTATTCTGTGAATTAAAGAATTCCAACCACGCACATTCTTTGTGCGGATGACAAATTTAACAAATAATCCGTAATCTGCAACAGGGAAAATCCTGCGGAAAAACGTAACTTTGCGGCCATGCATCAATCCACGATACTCTATATCCATGGGATGGGCGGCGGCGGAGACAGCCGGATTCCGTCCATTCTGTCCGGTGCATTGTCCGCCCGGGGCGTCCGGACCGTGGTGCGGACATACAGTTTCCATCCGGAGGAAGGGGCGGCCCAGATTGCGTCCTGGGTCGAAGAACTGCAGCCCGATCTCGTGGTGGGAGAGTCCCTGGGAGCGAACCAGGCGGCCTGTATCCGCGGCGTCCCGCACATTTTTGTATCGCCTTCCTTCGGGGCGCCCTTGTATTTCGGTAACCTGGCCTTCCTTTCCTTCATTCCCGGAATGACGCGGTTGCTGGACCGGATCTACCGGCCCAAGGAAGGGGACCGGCAGGTGCTGCATTTCACGTATGCCAACATGCACCCTTACCTCTCCCTGCGGAAAAAAGCCCTGGCGAATGCGCCGCGCTGCGGGGGACGGGACACTTTTTTTGCTTTTTTCGGCCGGCATGACCATTACCGGAAATGGGGCGTGGTCAGC
>CADBPH010000206.1 GCA_902796455.1 uncultured Bacteroidia bacterium | reverse complement strand
TTTTCCGGCACGGGTGGACATGGACGGGGAAGGGGTGATCGCCGCCCCGAAGGTTTGCATGATGCTCCTGCGGTAGGGCTTCTGCTCATAGCTGACTTTCACCATGTATACGGCGCATTCCAGGCCGAATTTCTTGGCCGCATAAGACAGCGCGCCACCCCATTGTCCGGCACCGGTCTCGGTCGTGATATTTGTAATGCCCTGTTCCTTGGCATAATAGGCCTGGGCAAGGGCGGAATTCAGTTTGTGGGAACCCGCCGGGCTGACGCTCTCATTCTTGAAATAGATATGGGCGGGCGTGCCGAGGGCCTTTTCCAGTTCATATGCCCGGACCAGCGGGGTGCAGCGGTAGCCGGCATATTGCTCGCGGACCGGCTCCGGGATATCGATCCATTCGTGGGTCTGGTCAAGTTCCTGGTCGGCGCAGGCCTGGCAGAAGATGGGGTAGAGGTCTGCTGCTTTGAGCGGTTCATGCGTAGCCGGGTTAAGTATGGGAAGCGGCTTGTTGGGCATGATCGCCTGGATGTTGAACCACTGCTGGGGAATCTCGCTCTCGGGGAGGATGAACTTTTTCTGTTTCATAGTCTGATTTGTTAAATTGTTATTTGTAAGGTATTTGCGTTTTTATCATCATGGATGTTCCCGGGCACAAAAAAAGTGGCGCGCTGTAAGTCAGCGTGCCACCTGTATGTGCTTGGACGGTAACTACGGCGAACGACTTACAGCTTGGAACTGCAAGTGCGCCACCAGAAATTATTCGTCCGATTCGTTCTCATATCCGGTTACAAATATGCCGATAAGAAAATGAAAATGCAAGGGAATTCGGAAAAAATTATCCGATCATGCCGTTCGCCTGCAGGAACGCATTGACTGCGCAGGAGGTGAACATGAGCCAGATCAGGGTGGCAACGACCACGCCGATGACTTTGAGGCGTTTCATCCAGATCTGGTTGTTCCAACCGATGGACTGGAACATGCTCCAGAAGCCGTGGATCAGGTGCAGCCAGACAGCGCAGAACCACACGATATAAATCAGGGTTATCCACCAGGTGCCGAAGGTCTGGTTCATCAGCAGATACGGATCGTTGGCAGCTTCGCTTCCGATGAACTCCTGCAGCTGCATCTTGGCCCAGAAATGGGAAAGGTGCATGAAGAGCAGGCCGAGGATGACGATTCCGAGAACGAACATGTTCTTGGCGGACCAGGAATCGGCAGCTGCTTTGCTGGGGACTTCGTACCGTTTCACGCCGCCGCGTGCCTTCGTGTTATACCAGGTCAGGTAAATACCGTAACCGATATGCACCAGGAAGCCCAGGGCGAGGATCGGGACCATGATGTCGATCACGGGCGTAGACATGAAATCACAGCCCAGTTTGAAAAGCCCGTCTCCGGCGGAGAACAGTTTATCATCAGCGGCTGCAACACCGTATTTGCCAGTGAAGGTGTCAATGACGGCAAAGAAATTGATCGTCGCATGGAGGAGCAGGAAAATAATGAGGAAGGCTCCGCTCACCGCCTGGATGAACTTTCTGCCGATGGAGTAATGGAATGCGTTTGCCATTGGTAACAGTTTAATCCTAAATTGTCGATTTAAACGCAAATATAGGGTGTTTCTTGCAAGTTTCATAATATTTCGATAATTTTGTTTCCTGTGCCCGGCGGAAGGACTTTCGGGACCGCATGCGATTGCCTTGCGGTGATCCGGGTGACAGAAGAATAGTTAACAGAGAGGATTATGTACAGAAGAGTTCTGCTGAAACTCAGTGGTGAGAGTCTGGGCGGCGCCCAGGGAAAAGGCTTTGATACGGATACGTTGCATGCATATGCCCGCGAAGTGGCTTCTGCGGCCCGGGAAGGCTTGCAGGTGGCGATTGTCAACGGCGGCGGAAACATTTTCCGCGGATTGCAGGGGATCGGGGACGGTTTCGACCGTGTGGACGGCGACAAGATGGGCATGCTGGCCACAGTGATCAATTCGCTCGCCCTGTCGATGTTCATTAAGGCGGAAGGGGTTCAGGCGAAGGTGTTTACGGCAACGCCGATGGAGCCGTTGGCCCACCTTTACATGCGCGACGACGTCGTGGATTTCCTTGAAAAAGGAGGCGTTGCGCTCATCGCCGGCGGTACCGGGAATCCGTTCTTCACGACCGATTCGGGTGCGGCGCTCCGTGCTTTGGAAATCGGCGCGGACGCCTTGTTGAAAGGGACGCGGGTGGACGGTGTCTATACTGCTGACCCCGAGAAAGATCCGACGGCCGTCCGCTACGAGGAACTGACCTTCGACGAGGCCTTGGAAAAGCACCTGAAGGTGATGGATCAGACCGCGTATTCCCTGTGCCGTGAGGGAAATATGCCGATTATTGTGTTCGACATGAACAAAAGCGGCAATCTCGGTCGGCTGCTTGACGGTGAAAAGGTCGGCACCCTTGTCCACGTGTAAATTAAAAAAACAGATATATCATGTTACCTGAGAACGCTAAAGCTATCATTACTTCTGCAGACGAAAAGATGCAGGAGGCCATCGCCTTCCTCGAGGAAGACCTCCGGAACTACCGGGTGGGCAAAGCGAATCCTTCGATTTTCAACAATGTGGTTGTAGACTATTATGGCACCCCGACCCCGATCCCGCAGGTTTCTTCGGTGACGACGCCGGATGCCAAGACGATTGTGATCCAGCCCTGGGAGCGCTCGATGATTTCCAAGATCGAGAAGGCCATCCTCGATGCGAATGTGGGCCTGACCCCGATGAACAACGGTGAAGTGATCCGCTGCAATGTCCCCCCGCTGACAGAGGAGCGCCGCAAGGAGTTGATCAAGAAGGCGAAGGCTGCCGGTGAGAATACCAAGGTGATTGTCCGGAACGTCCGCCGCGATGCGGTCGACCTGTTGAAGAAGGCCCAGAAGAACGACAACCTCCCGGAGGACGCCGAGAAAGAGGGCGAGGATGAGGTCCAGAAGGTCACCGACAAGAATATCAAGGTGATTGACGGGGTTATCGCAGCCAAGGAAAAAGACATCATGACGGTGTAAAAATCCCTTTCCCCGGATCAACGTAAAGTTTTTTTCTTATATTTGTTCCCAGAAGCGGAAACAGAATGATGCAGACACGATATTATTTTGCCGGATTCTTTTTTTCCTATTATCCCAAACGATAATGGTCCGGACTTCGTGTGTACAGATACGTTAAGGGTGCTGTCCGGATGCGATCGGACAGCACTTTTTTTATGAAATTGAGAGACGATGGCAACACGTGTGGCAATCCAGGGTTTTTCCGGCTGCTTCCATGAACAGGCAGCCCGGATGTTTTACAGGCAGGAACGGGATACCGTTCCGGAAATTGTCGAATGCACCACATTCGACGGCCTTTTCCGGGCCCTATCTTCCGGACGGGCGGACGCGGCGGTCATGGCCATCGAAAACACCACCTCCGGCGGTCTCCTCCCGAATTATGAATTGCTCCGGAAGTATCCGGTCCGGATCAAGGGGGAGATCTATCTGCCGATCCACCAGAACCTGATGGCGCTGCCCGGCCAGAAGTTGGAAGACATCCGCGAGGTCCGGACCCACTACATGGCCATCAACCAGACCCGGGCTTTCTTCGAGGAAAAATGTCCCTGGATCAAGATGGTGGAATCGGAAGATACGGCAAAAAGTGCCGCAGACGTAGCCCGGGACCATCTGGAGGGAGTCGGCGCCGTCGCTTCCACCCTGGCCGCGGAACTGTTCGGACTGGAGATTCTCGAGGCCAGTATCGAGACCTACAAGGAGAACTTTACCCGCTTCCTGATCCTGGACGACGGGATTGAGGTCCCCCCGGAACGGATCGACAAGGCCTCCATCTGTTTCACCCTGCCGCATACCCCGGGTTCCCTGGCCCACATCCTGACCATCCTGTCCTTTTATGACATGAATCTGACCCGGATCCAGTCCCTGCCGATTCCGGGCAAGAAATGGCAGTATTTCTTCTATGCCGATATCAAATTCGACCGTTACGAACGGTACAGCCAGGCCCTTTCGGCCGTCCGTCCGCTGATTGAGGATTTGACCATTCTCGGGGAATATGTTTCAGCAATTTAAGGAAAAACCATGATTATCACACCTGCCAAACGGACCCTCGGTGTCCAGGAATACTATTTCTCCCGGAAACTCAAGGAAGTTGCGTCGATCGGCGCCCGCCGTGCCGCGGCCGGGGAGTCGCCCGTGGTCAATCTCGGAATCGGAGCGCCGGACCGGATGCCCCCCGAGGCGGCTGTCCTCAAGCTCGCGGAAGAGGCGGTCCGCCCTGGAAACCACGCCTACCAGAGTTATGTCGGGATTCCCCAGTTGCGCGAAGCCTTCGCGGCCTGGTACGCCCGGTATTATGGGGTGGCCCTGGACCCGTCGGATGAAATCCAGCCCCTGGTCGGGTCGAAAGAGGGGATTCTGCTGATCTGCCTGGCTTTCCTGGACAAAGGCGACAAAGTGCTGGTCCCGGATCCCGGGTATCCGACGTATACTTCGGCATGCCGGCTGACGGAGGCGGAGATCCTGACGTATGCGCTCACGGAGGAGAACCACTGGTGGCCCGATTTCGATGCCCTGGAGGCCATGGACCTCACGGGGGTCAAGATCATGTGGACGAATTACCCGAACATGCCGACCGGCGCCAGTGCGACGGAAGCGTTGTACGAGCGTATCGTGGCGTTTGCGAAGAAGCATGAGATTCTGATTGTCAACGATAATCCGTATAGCTTCATTCAAACATCCCGGCCGCTTTCCATCCTGGCCGCCCCGGGCGCGAAAGACTGTTGCCTGGAACTGAATTCCCTCAGCAAGGCGCACAACATGTCCGGCTGGCGGATCGGCATGGTCGCCGGAGCCGCTGATATGATTGCGCAGGTCCTGAAAGTGAAGAGCCAGATGGATTCCGGCATGTTCCGTCCGCTGCAGCTGGCGGCGGTGGAAGCGCTGTCGCAGGGACCGGAGTGGTACCAGGAGCTGAATGCCGGGTATTACCAGCGTAAAGAAGTGGCTGCCAAGTTGTTCGATATCATCGGGGCGCACTATGACCCGGCCTCGTGCGGCTTGTTCTTGTGGGGACGGTTGGAGCCGGACAATCCGCTGCTGGACCCTTTGCAGGGGCCTGGTGACGAACGTACCTTGGGAGAGCGGATGTCGGACCGGCTGCTTTATGACAGCGGAATCTTCCTGACGCCCGGGTTCGTATTCGGCCGGGGCGGAGCGGATTATGTGCGCGCATCGCTTTGCGCCACGGTCCCGGTGCTCCAGGAGGCCTGCCGCCGGGTGGAGGAATTGAAAAAGAAGATGAAGAAGATATGAGCCAGAAAGCGAACTCAGAGAAAAAGATTGTCGGAATCATCGGACTCGGCCTGATCGGCGGTTCGATGGCGATTGATTTGAAACGCCGCGGATTTGCTTCCCGGGTGCTCGGGGTTGAATCGGATCCCGTCCATGCCAGCGCCGCGAAGGAAATCGGACTGGTGGATGAAATCGTCTCTTATGAAGATTGCATCTCCTTGAGTGACATTGTCGTGGTCGCGGTTCCGGTCGGGGCTGCCGTGAAAATGCTGCCGGATATCCTGGACCGGTTCCAGGCCCAGGGAACCCAGGACAAAATCGTCATCGACACCTGCTCGACCAAGGCGCATATCGTCCGCAGCGTCCACTACCATCCCATGCGTCCCGCCTATGTAGCGACGCACCCGATGGCCGGTACGGAGTATTCCGGCCCCTGGGCGGCCATGCCGGGCCTTTTCGACGGCCGGGCCTGCATTTTCGCGAATTCGGAAGAGTCCGATCCGAAGGCGCTCGCCACGATCGAGGGGCTGTATGACACCCTCAACATGCGGCCGGCCTACATGAATGCGGACAATCACGATGTTCATACGGCCTATGTATCACATATTTCCCATGTGACTTCCTTCGCCCTGGCGCTGACCGTCCTGGACAAGGAGAAGGATGAGAAACACATTTTCGACCTGGCGTCGGGTGGTTTTTCCTCGACCGTGCGGTTGGCCAAGAGCAGTGCGGACATGTGGGTCCCGATCCTGGTGCAGAACCGGGAGAATGTCCTCCATGTCATTGAAACGTATATTGAAAAGATGGAGGCGTTCCGGAAGGCCATCGAGGAATTTGACGAAGAAGGCATCCGGGATTTGATCGAGCAGGCAAACAGAATTAAGAAAATTATCCGATAAACGATTATGGAACAAAAGCTTACACTTGTCCCCGTCAGTGAGTGGGGGTTTTTCACGCTTCCGCGGCCGATGATTATCGCCGGCCCGTGCAGCGCCGAATCACAGGAACAGGTGATGGAGACGGCGGCTGGGCTCCGGGACCTGGGCATCCATGTTTTCCGGGCTGGCATCTGGAAGCCGCGCACGCATCCGGGCAGCTTTGAAGGTGTGGGCACGGACGGCTTTCCCTGGCTGAAGCGGGTCCAGTCTGAACTGGGCATGAAGGTTTGCACGGAAGTGGCAAGTGAAAAGCATGTGTATGAATGCATTAAAGCGGGGGTCGACATGGTGTGGATCGGGGCCCGGACAACGGCCAATCCTTTCCTGATGCAGGAAATCGCGGAGGCTTTGAAGGGGACGGACATCCCGGTGCTGGTGAAGAATCCGGTCAATCCGGACATCGACCTGTGGATCGGGGCGCTCGAGCGGCTGAACCGCTGCGGCATCACCCGTCTCGGCGTTATCCACCGCGGTTTTTCGACCTATCAGAAAATCACCTACCGGAACGATCCGGGGTGGCGGCTGGCCATCGAGCTCCGGACCCGCTACCCGGAACTGCCTTTCTTCGCGGATCCCAGCCACATGGGCGGAAAACGGGAGTATCTGCTGGAGCTGTCCCAGCGGGCGTTGGATATCGGATTTGACGGCCTCATGATCGAGACCCACTGCAATCCTGCCTGCGCCCGGAGCGATGCGGCGCAGCAACTGACCCCGGAGGGACTCGGCGATTTGCTTTCCCGGATCCAGGTCCGCGACAAGGAGACGGATAATATTGATTATAAAGAGAATATCGACCAGCTGCGCGCACAGATCGATATCATTGATGAAAACCTGCTGTTCTCCCTGAAATCCCGGATGGGCATCAGTTACAAGATCGGTGAGTACAAGAAGGAGCACAACATCGCCATCTTGCAGGAGTCCCGTTGGGACAGCCTGTTGGCCAAAATGATCGTAAAGGGGCAGGAATACGGCTTGTCAGAGAAGTTCATCACCGCCGTTTTCAATGCGATCCACGAGGAATCTATTGCTGCGCAGAATGAAATACTCGCAGGGCGTCCATGAGCTGTTTTTCGAAAACAGCTTTTTCGCGCTCGGACAAGAAGGCGACTTCGATGGGTACCTGGAACAACCTCTCCTTGAGGCTTCCGGGTATTTTTTCATAGTCTCTCAGGCGCTGGCTGTCTTTTTCCGTCGTGGCGACGACCGCTGTCGGGAAGGCGCGCGAGGCGGCATGGATGCGGCTGATGTCCATGGCGGAGTATTTATGATGGTCCGAGAAGGTGAAGTGTTTGACAATCTTGTATGTGTCACTGAGATAGCGGCGTAGCGGCGTATCTTTCGCGATGCCGGAGAACAGGACAAGTTTCTGGGAATAAATGTACCGCGTGTCGCCTTCTTCGAACACCCGCTGGAGCGGGCAGTAGTTGATCGAAGTGAAGAGGATGGTCAGGCGCTTCCCGCGTTTGTCCACTCCCTGGCAGGTTTCGGGATCGAATTCGACGATCCCCATCGTTTTGACCCATTCCGCCCGTTCCTGGTCCTCCAGATAGACGGGGCATTTGGTTACGATGATGATGTCTGCCTGGTGGAGGCGTTGGGGCAGGTCCCGCAGGCGTCCGAAGGGGAGGAGCCGGTCTTTGTCGACGGGGCGGTTGTAGTCCACGAGGACAATGTTGAAATAGGAGCGGAGCGCCCGGTATTGGAAGGCGTCGTCCAGGACGACGATGTCGGCCGGGGGCAATTCCTTGTTCCGGCACTTGCGGGCTTTCTTGCTGGTGGAGAGTTTCTCGGGATGGCAGAGGAAATCGCAGCCCTGGACGCGGGAGCGGTCTACTGCGACGGTTACGCTCGGGAACTTGTTTTTGATCTGGACGGGTTCATCCCCGTAGAAGGAGGCGCTTCCGTCGCGTTCCACCTGCTGGAATCCCCGGCTGGTCCGTTTGTGTCCCCGGGACAGGACGGCAATGTTGCTGAATGCCCATTCATCGCTCTGCAGCAGGGTTTTCAGGAGCATTTCGGTGTGCGGGGTCTTTCCGGTTCCGCCAGCGGCGATGTTGCCGATGCAGATGGTAGGAACTTCACAGGGATAGGATTTGCACCAGCCATGGTCGTAGAAAACATGTCTGAGTTTCAGCGTTAAATAGTACGGTGCAAGAAGAATCTTTTCCAGCATTTCCCTGAAATCTCCGGGGGGAGAGTAGTTTTAAGTCCACAAATATACGAAATAATTCACATTTACACTATACCCCGTATACATTGGCCGTTTCGGTCAGCGGGACGTCTCCCCATCGCTGCCGGATCTCTTCCAGGGTGGCGAACAGGATTTCGGGTTCGGTCGTCGTGACCAACTTGATGCGGGTCTCCTTGAATCCGGGCAGCCCTTTGAAATAGCATGACAGGTGGCGGCGCATCTCGTAGATTCCCCTGACGGGACCTTTCAGGTCGAGCGACAGCTGTAGGTGCCGTTCCGCCAGGTCGACCCGCTGCGCTACGCCCAGTGGCGGCAGTTCCTCTCCGGTCGAAAGGAAGTGCTTGATTTCCCGGAAAATCCAAGGATGGCCGAAGGAGGCCCGCCCGACCATGATGCCGTCCACGCCCCACCGGTCGAATGCCTCGGCCGCTTTCTGCGCGGAGGTGATGTCGCCATTTCCTATAATAGGTATATGCATGCGCGGGTTCTCCTTGACTTTTCCGATCAGGGTCCAGTCCGCTTCTCCCTTGTACATCTGGCAACGGGTCCTGCCATGGATGGTGAGAGCCTGGATGCCCGTGTCCTGCAGCCGTTCGGCCAGTTCCACGATGATCTTCGAATGGTCGTCCCAGCCCAGCCGGGTCTTGACCGTGACGGGTTTATGGACCGCATCCACAATCATCTGCGTGATGCGGACCATCTTGTCCGGCTCGCGCATCATGCCCGATCCGGCGCCGCGTCCCGCGATTTTGCTGACCGGACAGCCGAAGTTGATGTCGATGATGTCGCAGCCGTGTCCGCCCGCGATCCGGTCTGCCTCGTCAGCCATCCGGGCGGCCCGCACCATCGCTTCGGGATCATGCCCGTAAATCTGGATGGCGATCGGGGCCTCCGCGTCGGAGGTGACCATTTTGGCGATGGCCTTGTCTGCGTCCCGGATGAGTCCTTCGGAGGGGACGAATTCCGTATATACCATGTCCGCTCCGCATTCTTTGCAGATCCTGCGGAACGAAGCGTCTGTCACGTCTTCCATCGGTGCGAGCAGCACCGGCCGTGTACCCAGGTCCAGGGGACCGATGTTCATACTTTTTTCTTTTTGATTGTGCAAAAATAGCGATTCCGGGAGAATTCTTCCCAAAAATGCTATTTTTGCAGAACTAATTTGGAAGAACATGCGTGAACTTAAAACTGTTGCTGTCCTGACTTCCGGCGGAGATGCGCCGGGAATGAATGCCTGTATCCGGGCGGTCACCCGTGCGGCGATCTTCAATGGCATGAAGGTAATCGGGGTTTACCGGGGATATGAGGGCCTGATCAATGAGGAATTCAAGGAATTCACCTCGTCGAGTGTCAGCAATACCATCCAGCGCGGCGGTACGATCCTGAAGACGGCCCGCAGCAAGGCGTTCATGACGCCCGAAGGCCGGAAGATTGCTTATGAGAACATGGTCAAGCATGAGATCGACGCCTTGATCGTCATCGGCGGAAACGGCTCCCTGACAGGGGCGCAGCTGTTCGCCCGGGAGTATGATATTCCGATCATCGGCCTGCCGGGGACCATCGACAATGACCTGTACGGCACCGATCATACGATCGGGTATGATACGGCCCTGAATACGATTGTCGAGTGCGTGGACAAAATCCGCGACACGGCGACTTCCCACGACCGGATTTTCTTCATCGAGGTGATGGGGCGCGATGCCGGTTTCCTCGCCCAGAACAGTGCGATCGCCTCCGGAGCCGAAGCGGCCATCATCCCGGAAGACAAGACGGATGTCGACCAGCTGGCCGAATTCATCAGCCGCGGCGTGCGCAAGAGCAAGAACAGTTCCATTGTCCTGGTGTCCGAAGCCCAGCGCGACGGGGTCGGCGGGGCGATGTATTATGCGGAACGCGTGCGCAAGGAGTATCCGAAGTTCGATGTGCGCGTAACCATCCTGGGGCATCTGCAGCGCGGCGGTACACCGAGCGCCTATGACCGGATCCTGGCCAGCCGGCTGGGTTATGCCAGCATCGAGGCCCTGATGGAGGGGCAGCGGAATATCATGATCGGGATTTCCAACGACGAGATCGTGTATGTTCCGATCCAGCGCGCCGTCAAGATGGACAAGCCGATCAACAAGGAACTCATCGATGTCCTGGCGGTTTTGTCCCTGTAGCGCTTTCCCGGCAGGGAGGCCCGGGAAAATCAAATTTTGATAAAACCAAAATAATTTCTACCTTTGCGACCCCTATAATGTGTAGGGATCGCATTTTTTATTTATTAACCATTAAAGATCAAGACAGTGGACACACAAAGCTACAAAACAGTATCCCTGAATAAGGACACTGTAAAGAAAGAGTGGGTCGTCATTGATGCTACCGATCTGGCACTTGGTCGTCTTGCATCCAGGGTGGCGCTTGTCCTTCGCGGCAAGACCAAACCGGGATACACCCCTCACGTGGACTGCGGTGACAACGTCATCGTCGTCAACGCCGAGAAGGTGACCCTTAAGGGCAACAAGATGACGGACCGCGTTTACACGCACTACACCGGTTATCCGGGTGGCCAGCGTTTCGCGACGCCGAAGGAGATTCTCTCGAAGAGACCCGCTGAACTCGTCAGGAAAGCTGTCAAAGGCATGCTTCCTAAGACGCGTCTTGGTGACAAGATTTATGGCAACCTGTACGTTTATGCAGGTCCCGAGCATCCGCACCAGGCGCAGAATCCCAAACCCATTAAGTTGAACGAAATTTAAACAGAGCAAATGGAAAAAACAGTCAACGCCCTTGGAAGACATAAATCAGCTGTGGCTCGTGTTTATTTGACACCTGGTAGCGGTAAGTTCCTCGTGAACGGACGTGAGGTCAATGAGTACTTCGCAGAAGGCTCCCTCCAGTACATCGCCAACCAGCCGTTCGAGGTGACCGGTACCGCCGGCCAGTTCGATGTCAAGGCCAACCTCGACGGAGGTGGTGTCAAAGGTCAGGCAGAGGCCCTGAGGCTCGGTATTTCCCGCGCACTTTGCGAGATTGACCGTGAGGCCTACCGTTCTGCCCTCAAGTCTGCCGGTTTCCTGACCCGCGACCCCAGAGAGGTCGAGCGCAAGAAACCTGGTCAGCCTGGTGCACGCCGCCGCTTCCAGTTCAGCAAGCGTTAATCATTCAGCTGGACCTGATTTACCCTGTGCACAGTCCGGTTTTCCAAATCTCGCAGGACCTTTCCATGGATGTGAATCCACAGAAGCTGCCTCGGGATTGCCGGGACTGCGGAAAATCCAGGAGACCGCAAAGCGCTACTCCGGATTGATGAAAAGAGCCCGCCAGGCACAATGTGCTGCCTGAGGGAAGAAGTAAAACAAAAAGAAAATCAAACAACAATGCCAAGAACAAATTTCCAGGAATTGCTCGATGCAGGCGCCCATTTCGGACATCTCGCCCGCAAGTGGAATCCTAAGATGGCTCCCTATATCTTCGACCAGAAGAATGGAATCCACATCATCGACCTGCACAAGAGTATCGTCAAGATTGACGAGGCTGCGGATGTTATGAAGGAACTGGCCCGCTCGGGTCGCAAGATCCTGTTCGTTGCCACCAAGAAACAGGCGAAAGACATCGTCGCCGAGAAGGCCGCCGCTGTCAACATGCCGTTCGTAACTGAAAGATGGCCCGGTGGAATGCTTACCAATTTCCCGACCATCCGCAAGGCTGTCAAGAAGATGAATACCATCGACAAGATGAAGGAAGATGGTACCTTCGACAAACTTGCAAAACGTGAACGTCTCCAGGTCGACCGCCAGAGAGGTAAATTGGAGAAGAACCTCGGTTCCATCCGGGACATGAGCCGTCTTCCTTCCGCCCTCTTCGTCGTGGACGTCCAGAAAGAGGCAAACGCCGTCAAAGAGGCCAACCGTCTCAATATTCCGGTAATCGCTATGGTTGATACATGTTGCGATCCTACCCCTATTGATTATGTGATTCCGGCTAACGATGATGCCGCAAAGTCGATTGAGTACATCACCTCCGTCCTTTGCGCCGCTATCGCGGAAGGTCTTGAAGAGCGCAAGCTCGAGAAGGAGAAAGAGGCTGCTACCGAGCAGGCTGAAGCGCCCGTGGCAACCAAGCGGCTCCGTTCACGCAAGAACGCAAAACCTGTTGATGTAGAGGCTGAGGCTCAGGCCGAAGAGGCTGAACCCGCTGCCGAGCAGGAAGCATAAGCTCTGTATAACCCAATAAAAAGGAAAACACTATGCAAATCACAGCAGCTGACGTAATGAAATTACGTAAGATGACTAGCGCCGGTATGATGGATTGCAAGAAGGCCCTCGCCGAGGCGGAAGGTGACTTCGAGAAGGCAGTCGACATCATCCGTGAGAAAGGTAAGCTCGTTGCAGCCAAGAGGGCTGACCGGGAGACGACGGAGGGTGCCGTTCTGGCCCGCATCGCCGATGGCAAGGCCGTCTTGGTCTGCCTGGGCTGTGAAACCGACTTCGTTTCCGCGACGCCTGATTTCAAGGCGCTCGCCGACGAGATTGCCGATGCTGCGATCGCTGAGTTCCCCGCTGACGCGGAGGCGCTCAAGGCCGCCAAGTGTTCCAACGGTCACACGGTTGAGGAGGAGATTTCCGCCCAGACCGGCAAGACTGGTGAGAAACATGTCCTGGCTTATTACGGTACTGTCGAGGCTCCGTATATCGCCCAGTATATCCACTTCAACGGCAAGCTCGGTGCATTGGTCGCCTTCAACAAGGAGGTTCCCGCCGAGGTTGGCAAGAACGTCGCCCAGCAGGTAGCTGCGATGAACCCGGTGTCCATCAGCGAGGCTGACTGCCCGAAGGAGACGGTCGAGAAGGAAATGGCGATGTACAAGGCCCAGATGGCCGAGGATCCGAAGATGGCCGGCAAACCCGAGGCCATGCTCGAGAACATCGCGAAGGGCAAGCTCAAGAAGTTCTTCAAAGAGCAGACCCTCGAGGACCAGGATTTCGTTTGGGACAACAAGATTTCTGTTTCCCAGTACATCCAGTCCGCTGACAAGGAGGCGAAGGTGATTGCCTTCAAGCGTTACTCCCTCAGCGACTAAGATCCAAGATCCTTTACAAAATGGGCGGCCGGTTTTTCCGACCGCCCATTTTTGCTTGGATAAAAAGATAACCGCCGCATACTTCCCAGCAGGCGGCGGTCGCAATTCTAACCTAAAACTTAACCTATGAAAAAACTATTCAACAAAAAACACTGCAATGTTTATGCCATCGCAGTGTAGTTCGGGATTATTTTCGTCCGATTTGTCAGATTAGCTGACGAAAACTTCTTATTCGGTCGTCGTGGTTGCCTTCGGCTCCGGAATGACCGGCTTGGACGCTTCGTCGAGTTTGACGGAGATGATCCGGACATCATTCAGCGGCCTGTCACGCTGGTCAGTCGCGACGGCTGCGATCTTGTCAATCACGGCAATCCCTTCAACGGTTTCACCGAATACGGTATACTGCCCATCCAGCTGCTTGCAAGCATTCTCGTCCTGAACCAGGTAGAACTGCGAACCGGAAGACTCCCGCATCGGATTGGCGGCATCACCCCGGCGGGCCGCAGCCAGCGCACCTTTCTTATGATGGAAATCCGCCAGGATCTCAGCCGGGACCGTGTATCCGGGGCCGCCCTGACCGTATTTCGCTACCAGCGAGGTGTCACGGGTGAACGGGTCTCCGCCCTGGATCATGAATCCGCTGATGACCCGGTGGAAGAGGAGGCCGTCATAGTAGCCCGAAAGGGCGAGCTTGGCGAAATTCTCGCGGTGCTTGGGCGTTTTCGCATAGAGTTTTACCTTGATGGTGCCGAGGTTGGTGACAATGTCGAAAATCGGCTCATCCGGCAGCAGTGCGACGGTAGCCTTGGCTTCTTCTTGTTTCTTTTCCATTTCTGCTTGTTTAAGGGAATCCAGCCGGGCCTGCTCCGCTGCTGCCCGTGCCGCTTCTTCTTTCGCCTTCTTGGAGGCATTGTTGCAGCCTGCCGCTGCCAGTACCGCCATCAGGCAAACGGCGGCGCGTGTGATGTGTTTATTCATGATAAAAAACAGTTGTTAATCCGTCAATGTTCCGACAAAAATAACAAATCTGCAGTAATTTTTACGTATCTTCGCGTGAAAACCACAGAGACTAAATCATTATACAATACAAACCATGAAAAAAATCTTGTTGATTCTTTCCGCCGTGTGCCTGGCCTTTTCTTGTGCCAAGCCTGCGGTCCCGGAGGTGCATGTGATTCCCGCTCCGAAGCAAGTGACCTTGAATGACGGCGTTTTCAAAGTCGCCGGTGCGCCGGTGAGCTTCGATGCCGCGCTGGATGCACGGAGCCAGCAGCACATCCAGCAATTTGCCCAGAACCTGACGTCGACAACCGGCAAACACAGCCGTGTCGGGTCTGCCCTGCAGGAAAAAGGCTTCTCTTTCGCATTGGACGCTTCGCTCGCCCCGGAGGCCTATACCATCGACATTACCAAGAAGTCTGTCAAGGTCAAAGCCGCTGATTTCCACGGAATCCTCTATGCCATCCAGACCATCGGGCAGATGCTTCCGGCCGAGTATTTCGGCGGAAAAGCCGCTCCTGAGGCCTACTGGGTCCTGCCGCAGGCTTCCATCCAGGACCAGCCGCGTTTCGCATACCGGGGTATCCACCTGGATGTCGCCCGGCATTTCTTCCCGGTCGAGGAAGTCAAGCGCTATCTGGACGTTGCCGCCCTGCACAAGATGAACCGTTTCCACTGGCACCTGTCGGACGACCAGGGATGGCGCCTTGAAATCAAGAAGTACCCCCGCTTGACCGAAGTCGGAGCCTGGCGCGACAGCACGGTGATCCTGAGAAAGAAAGAATATGACGGAAAACGTTATGGCGGATTCTATACGCAGGACCAGATCCGGGACATCGTTTCCTATGCAGCTGACCTGGGCATCACCGTCATTCCCGAAATCGACCTGCCCGGTCACATGCTCGGCGCCCTGGCTGCTTATCCGGAGTTGGGCTGTAACGGCGGGCCTTACCAGGTCTGGTGCCGCTGGGGCATTTCCGACCAGGTCCTTTGCCCGGGGAAGGATGCCACCTTCGAATTCCTCGAGGGAGTCTTGACGGAAATCATGGACCTCTTCCCGTCCGAGTATATCCATATCGGCGGGGACGAGTGCCCGAAGACGGAGTGGGCGAAATGCCCGGATTGCCAGCGGCGGATCAAGGCGCTGGGCCTGAAGGGTGACGCGGAGCACAAAGCCGAAGTCTATCTCCAGAATTATGTGACAGACCGGGTCCAGAAGTTCCTGAACGACCATGGACGGAA
Source organism: uncultured Bacteroidia bacterium (assembly GCA_902796455.1). Lineage (GTDB taxonomy): Bacteria > Bacteroidota > Bacteroidia > Bacteroidales > UBA932 > Cryptobacteroides. The sequence continues at coordinate 210 of CADBPH010000206.1, read as the reverse complement.
GATCATCGGCTGGGACGAGGTCCTGGAAGGGAATCTGTCCAAGGGTTCGACCGTGATGTCCTGGCGGGGCGTCAAAGGCGGAATCAAAGCGGCCGAGATGGGCTTCGACGTCATCATGACTCCGAATACGTACATGTATTTCGATTATTACCAGTCCCAGCAGAAAGACAAGGAACCCTATGCCATCGGCGGCAACCTCCCGATCGAGAA
>CADBPH010000205.1 GCA_902796455.1 uncultured Bacteroidia bacterium | reverse complement strand
GGGTACCAATATTCTGTCCACTCATCGTTGCTCAAGGGAGCGAAGGAGTGGTTCTTGAAAGGCGTCTTGATGCTCTCGATCTGAGAAGGCTGGTTGAACATCCGCCCTGCCTGCAACTCGACATACTGCCCGTCCGTATCGGTCAGCAGGTCCTCCCATATTCCACCGGACCGGGACTGGGCCCAACAGAAAAACTTCCTGCCGAGTTTCTCGTCCTCCCGGGAATAATGGACATAGCCCATGTTGTCTTCATGCCAATAGGCGCCGAAGTAACCGGCATTGCTTCCGATGATATGATAGGACTTGGATCCGCCGAAAGCATTCTGGGAATACCAGGAAAGATCCCGTCCTTCCGCATCCATCGGGAAGGAATGGGGATCGCCGCCGTGGCCGATATACCGGTCGCCGGGCATGCACAGCTGGAGATTGCCGCCGGCCCTGAACGCCGCATTCGACCAGTTGTAATAAGGCTGCTCCAACTGGGAAGTATTGACATAGCGGGCCGTCGTGGTGAAATAGGCCTTGTCGGCAGGGACATTGATTTCCACCGTCCACCAGGTCCGGGTCAACAATTCGAAAGAGGCGATGATGCAGCTCACACTTCCGTCCGCATTCTCCCGCGTCGTGTAATCGACAGGGGTCGCCGTCGAAGGCACATGGCCGATAATGCCGAAGTTGAACTCGATGCCGCCGGAGGTCCAGGCGCCGCGCATCGCGATGTCCCGGAACTTGACGACATGGTTGTAATATACGAATTCCTTTCCGCTTGTCTTGTCGATCGCACCCCAAACCTTGCCCCCGATTTCCGGGAATACGGTTACGCTGATCCAGTCGTTTTCCAGGACGACTGTCTTCCACTCCCGGGGCTTCCCGGCAGAATCATACGCATCGAAACGGAAATAAGGGTATTGCAATTGGCCCGGATTGGCAACCGGGTCCGGATCCGAGAATCCATAAGTCAACATAGAGGTTTGTCCTTCTGTCAGGACAGCTTTCCCGGGCGTGGCAGTCACCATGCCAGCCACCAGCAAAGAAATCAAAGACAAAATCATTGGTAATTAGTTTTTTATATCCCAGAAAACCGGGGTGATTCTTATTAGCGGGATGTAGACAGCCCCCACCGGGTCACCGGTACAGGATTCTCCTTCTCAATATCAGCCGCCATGGTTTCCCCGGCCGCCGCAGGCAGATTCACGAACAAATCCAGTCCGATTTTCGCTTCCAACGCATCGACGGACATGGCATAACTGCCGGAAATCTTGGCCGACGTCCCGTAATCCTTGTGGTCCAGGTAGAACGCGCAGGCCTGCCAGCCGTTGTGTCCGGTCCTGCCGGACTTGTCGTATGCCAGGACGGCCTTCCAGTACGCCTTGGGGACCGTCACGCGCTTGCCGCTGACATCGTATGTATACCCAGTCGCACCGTCCGTCACCGTTCCGGTAACGACATACAGGGTATCGCAGTTGCCTGCCCAGGTCCGCGCCTTCTCTTCCAGGCTCTCCCAGATGGACCCGTTGAATCCGTTCTGGATCATCGGAGCCATATTGGTATAATAGAATGTCTGCTGGTTGAACCCGCTCCGCAGGCGGTCAGCAGAGGCAATCATATGGCCGCGGGAATAAGACTGGTCTCCACTCTTGTAGGAGCTGGAAAGCAATGGTTGAGAGGCCGAAGGGATATTCGGATCCAAGCCCCAGGCATCGGTCCGCTTGCCGGTTCCGATCAACCCGTCGTTCAGCGGATAAGCCACCCAGTTCGGCACCATCGCGCTGCTGTTCCAGGACAGCGAGTAGTTCCGCTCTTTTCCCACGAAATGCTGGGAAATGGTCTCCGAAGTGCCGATCGCCGGAAGTTCCATCCAACCACTCACAACCGGGGTCTCGCCTCCTTCACCGGATACGTCAAATATATTGATAGCGATGATATTCAAATACTTGGTAGATGACCCTGTAATCCCGCTGTAATAGCCGATTACCTCGACTGTCTTCCCGACGAAACTGTCGGCCTCCAGCGGCGAAATCGGGGCATTGAGACTCCCCTTGCGTGAAGCACCCGGCACTGTAATGTTGTAATAACTGCCTGATTTGGAGAGGGTCCCCTTCAAGGAGATGAAAGAATACCCGGAAGCCTCGAAGGTATCCAGCCCGGGGGTAACATCGACGAGCGAAGGATAGGAAACCGCAGCCCCCGATGACAGAACACTTACTTCGGGTTTCTCCACCTCCGGCAACCCGGCGTATGTGGTTTTGGAGCCCGATACATTCACACGGTCACCGATATCTGTTGAGGGAGGGGTATCCGTGAACACATACACGGCATCCGTTCCGTCCGAAACAAGGAATCCCCGTTTGGTCAACGCCACGACCACCACATTCTCCAGCGAGACGGCCGTCCCGTCCGCTGCGGAAAAGACAGCGGCGATACCCGAAGAAGGATCGGGTTCGGGGTCAGGTTCCGGTTCTGCCGGCTTTGCGGCCTGCTGCGTGATGGTCACCAGGACAGGCAAACCCGTCACATCATTGAATGTGATTTCTGCCGTGCGAGGCTCCCCCGTATCGTTGGCCTGAAGCATGAGCGTCAGTTTGGCGGTACCGGGCTGCACGGAAATCCAGGAACGGTATTCGTCCGGAATCACCACAGATTCAGCCTGATAATCCATGACTATCCCGCCTTCGGCAGCATCGACCATATACCCGACTTTCACTGGCTCGACCGGAACGGAGGGACCGTCCGGATTGTCCGACAACGGACCGCCTTCTTCGATACGGACCGCCTTCGACCAGGAACCGCCCTGGTCATCGGTCAGGACGAAAATGACCGTACCGGCATGCATCGGGTCAGGCGCCGTAATCGAGAGCGTCCCACTCGTAGAATCCTTTTGCGTAATCAGCACTTTCCAGTCCAGTTCTTCAAAGGAATCGATACGGACTTTCGCCTCCGGGTCGGCAAGAATCGTATACGCTGCCGAAAGGGTCTGTCCTGCAGCCATCTGCGCGAAAACCTTCTCGTTGAACAACATCTGGAGTTTGTATTCCTTGTTGACCAGCGGGATCGTAATCACGGTATCATCCGCCAGGGTGAAATAAACGTTTTCTTCATCTGTCGTGACACCCTTGAAGATGTTGTCTCCCTGCGTCGGCTCAACATCCACCTTCCCGGCTGATTCCCAGGTCTTTCCGCCGTCATAAGAGATGTACCAGTTGCCGGCCTCGTCCGATTTGACCTGCGGGCTGACCGCATCGCTGCCGCCCGAAGCGGACACCGGAATCTTGGCACCGGAGGCATCCAGCATCCAGGCGCCGTCCAGCGTCCAGTAGAAGATCCCGTCGGTATCCTGTTTCACCCCGACGACCGGGGCATCGGCATCTTCACCATCCGTACCGTTCTGAATCGTAATGGTTTTGCCGCTCTTAAAGGTCAGGGTGTAACCCGCTTCGGTCGTCGTCATGGAAACAACGTAATCGGCCTGTTCCACGGCCTCGGCCAGGCTGCGGAGCGTGGCGATGTCGCTGTTGATGCGGTTGGCACGCATCGCGTCGATCGCCTCCAGGCGGGCCGAATGGTCCTCCAGGGTTTTCCGCAGTTCTGTGTCGTCGTACTGGCACCCCGTCAATACGAGGAGCCAGGGCAGGAGCATGAGAATGATCTGTTTCAT
>CADBPH010000204.1 GCA_902796455.1 uncultured Bacteroidia bacterium | reverse complement strand
GAGCTTGGCCCCGATCTGCGGCCGGGCCAGTCCGATGACAAAGAACAGGAAGGCCAGGCAGAACAGGATCATGCGCACCCAGCCCTTCGAGGAAGACCAGGAGGGCATGAGCGCCTCTACCAGCTGCTCGTCCCCGAAGGTACGGATCCGGGCGCGCCGGCGGGCCCGCACGAGGGCGTATCCCAGCAGGAACACCGGAATCAACAGCAACAGGATCAAGTATTTATATTGAGCGAATATAATCATGGCATTCCCTCCTATGGCAACCGTTTGACAAGGAACCGGATCAGGACCTCCAGCAACAGGAGGACGAGCGCGGCCAGGGCATAGGGCGTGAACAGTTCCTTATAGACCGGGAAGCTGTCGATCGTCGTTCGGGCTTTTTCCATCTTGTTGATCTCGGCGTAGATTTCAGCCAGCTTGGTATTGTCCGTCGCCCGGAAATACCGCCCGCCCGTGGTCGAAGCAATCTGCCCCAGCAGATCCTCGTCGATTTCCACCTGCACATCCTGGATTTCCACGCCCCACGGCGTCATGACCGGGTACGGAGCGGTTCCGTTGGCGCCCACCCCGATGGTATAGACCCGGATCCCGTACGTGGCGGCGATATCGGCCGCCGTCGGCGGAGCGATTTCGCCGCGGTTGTTCACACCGTCCGTCAGCAGGATTACGACACGGCTCTTGGCATCGGAATCTTTCAGGCGGGCCACGGCAGTCGCCAGTCCGTTGCCGATGGCCGTCCCGTCATCGATCAGCCCCGTCTGGACCTCCTTCATCAGGTTGATCAGCGTCGCCCGGTCGGTTGTCAAAGGACACTGGGTATAGCTCTCCCCGGCGAAAACGACGATTCCGATCCGGTCGGACGGACGCTGGGCGATGAATTCGATGGCGATATCTTTTGCCGCCGAAAGCCGGTCCGGCGTGAAATCGCGGGCCAGCATACTGGTCGAAACGTCCATGGCCAGCACAATATCAATCCCCTCGGTATCAATCTTTTCCATTTCAGAAGAAGAGCGGGGGCGCGCCATGGCGACAATGATCAGGGACAATGCAGCCAGCCGCAGGAGGGCCGGCAGGTGGTGGACCAGCGCGGCCAGCCGGCCGCTGCCGCCGCTGCGCCACTGGGCGACGGAAGGAACCCGCAGATGCGGGCGCCGGCCGGTCACTTCCCGGAAGATATACAAACCCGCCAGCAGCACGGGGACTGCCAGCAGCCAAAGCAGTTGCGGATACTCAAAAAACATCGCGGCTATCCCTCCTTTTCATTTTCGTCCGGTTCCTGGCCGGGCTCTTCCTGCCAGGTCGCCGTGACAAACCGGACGGCATCGGGTATCACCCGTGCATTCTCCGTATCGGAAACAGTCCATTTGGCGAACTTGACGAAATCCGAGGTCTCGAACAGGGTCTTCATCTCCTCATAAAGGTCGCGGGGCAGATCTTCTTTCTGCAGGGCAGCGAAGATTTCGGCCGTCGTCATTTCCATTGCGCCGAAGCCGAAGCGGGCCGCAATGTATTCCCGGAGCGTGTCGGTCACGGAAGAATAAAAGAACTTCTGCTTCTCGGGCGCCCAATATTTATTGCCGCGCAAATGCTCCAGTTTCCGCAATGCGCGCAGATACGGCGGTTCATCCGGAAGGGCCGCATCCCCGCGGGCAAGTGCGCGCCGCCGGAGCCACCAGACCAGCAGTCCGGCCAGCAGGAGGACGCCTGCCGCCAGGCCGAAGTAAGGAAGCAATTCCTTGAAGGTGACCGGATACCGGATCTGGCCGCGGATGTCATGGGGCTTGAAGGTGGCGGTATCAACCGGCATCGTACAAACAGTCAGCACCTTTTCATCGAAGCGGAGGGTGTCCGTCTCTCCGGAAGGTCGGCGACGGGCGACAGCAAGCGCAGGCAGGCGGTACGTTCCTTCATCAAAGGAGGTAACCACCAGCCAGGAATCGATATCGAAAAGCCGCTTGTCTTTTTTCCCGCGGGCCGACGTCGTATCTGACTGCCATCCGGACACGATTTCCACGCCCTCGCAAATTCCCCCGGAAAAGTCCGGGAACTCCAGCGTGGTTCCCGCCTCCACGTCGTGCAGCGTGAATCCATACCGGAGCTGGTCCGCAATCAATACGGAATCCCGCTCCTGCAGGGGGCGCAAATATGCGCTGTCCACTTTTGCGCGCGGAGCGGCGACTGCCCCGGAACAGCCCGCGACAGCGGCAAGGAATATTATGATTCTCTTTTTATCCATAATCCTTCTTACAAAAGGCCTCAGCGCCTGTGGAAGAACGCCAGGAGCCCTTTCACATAATCTTCATCGGTGGCGATCCGGACATGGTCGATATGGAAGCGGTTGAACAGCCCCTTGGAGGCATCGTCCATCTCGCCCCGCCACTGGGCATACGCCTGCCGGACCTTGCGGTTCGACGTGTCGATCCAGGCGGTCTCCCCCGTCTCCGAATCTTTCACATGGACCAGGCCGACCGGCGGCAAAGTCCTCTCACGCGGGTCAAAGACCTGGATGACGGAGAGGTCATGCCGGGATGCCGCCACTTTCAGCGCATCCTCATACTGCGGCTTGCCGTCCGCCGAAACATCCAGCATGTCCGACAGCAGGAATGCCGTGCACTTTTTCTTCAGCGCATTGGTCAGGTACCGCAGCGCCCCACTGATGTCCGTTCCGCCTGTCGTCGGCTCCAACTCGATGATTTCCCGGATGATATGCAGCAAGTGGCTGCGCCCTTTTCCCGGCGGGATGAATTTCTCGACCTTCTGCCCGAAAAACAAGGCGCCGACCTTGTCGTTGTTCAGGATGGCGGAGAAAGACAAAACAGCGGCGATCTCGGCGATCAGTTCCCGCTTGGTCATGCCGGACGTCCCGAACAAGGCGGAACGGCTGACATCCACCAGCAGCATCACGGTCAGCTCCCTTTCTTCCTCGAATACTTTGACGTACGGGGCACGCAGGCGGGCCGTCACGTTCCAGTCCATGTTGCGCACGTCATCCCCCCACTGGTACTCCCGCACCTCGCTGAACGCCATTCCCCGGCCCTTGAAGGCCGAATGGTATTCACCCGCGAAAATCTGGTGCGAAAGCGCCCGTGTACGGATTTCTATCTTCCTGACTTTCTTCAGGAGTTCACCTGCACTGGAATGCTCCATATCGCTTACGGAACAATAACCGCATTAAGGACCTGGGAGATGATATTCTCAGTCGTAACGTTTTCGGCTTCAGCTTCGTACGTCAGCCCGATCCGGTGACGCAGGACCTGGTCGCAGACGGCCCGCACATCCTCCGGAATCACATAGCCGCGCCGCTTGATGAAAGCATACGCTTTCGAAGCCATGGCCAGGGAGATGCTCGCACGCGGCGATGCACCATAGGAGATCAGGCCGGACAGGTTCCCCAGTCCGTACTCCTGCGGCGTCCGGGTGGCATAGACGATGTCCACGATGTACCGCTCGATCTTTTCATCCATATAGACATCCCGCACGACGCTGCGCGCCCGGATAATATCTTCCGGACTGACGACGGCCTGCGCCCGCGGGAATTCCCCGGTATTGTTCATCCGGATGATCTGCCGCTCTTCTTCCTTCTTGGGATAATTGACAATGACTTTCAGCATGAAACGGTCCACCTGCGCTTCGGGCAGCGGGTAGGTCCCCTCCTGCTCGATCGGGTTCTGGGTCGCCATTACGAGGAAAGGCTCCGGCAGATGGAATGTCTGGTCGCCGATGGTGACCTGATGCTCCTGCATGGCCTCCAAGAGGGCGGACTGGACCTTCGCCGGAGAACGGTTGATCTCATCGGCGAGGACGAAATTGGCGAAAACAGGGCCCTTGTGGACTTCGAACTGTTCATCCTTCTGGGAATAGATCAAGGTTCCCACCACATCCGCAGGCAGCAGGTCCGGGGTAAACTGGATCCGGCTGAACTTGGCGTTGACCGCCTGTGCAAGGGTATTGATCGCCAAGGTCTTGGCAAGTCCGGGAACACCTTCGAGCAGAATGTGGCCGCCCGAAAGAAGGCCGATGAGCAGGTTTTCCACCAATTGCTTCTGGCCGACAATCACTTTCCCCATTTCCAGCGTGAGGAGGTCCACGAAGGAGCTCTCCTGCTGGATCCGGTCGTTCAATTCTTTAATGTTGACGCTCTCCATAGATTATCGATGATTTTTGATATTTTTGCATCTGTAAAACACATTTCCATGCGCTACAAGGTTACGCTCTCTTACGACGGAAGTCCGTTCTGCGGCTGGCAGATCCAGCGCGGGGCACCCTCCGTACAGGAATGCCTGCAGAACGCCCTGTCGACCCTCCTCCGGGAGGAGATTACGGTGACCGGAGCCGGAAGGACCGACTCCGGGGTCCACGCCGTCGGCTATGTCGGGCATTTTGACACGGCCGGGGACTCCCCCGTAGACGCGGGTACATTAGGCTACAAATTAAATGCCATTTTACCCCCTCAAATCAAGGTTCACGAAGTGACGGAAGCCGACCCCGCGTTCCACGCCCGGTTCGATGCGACCCTGCGGACATACCGGTATTTCCTGCACCGGTGCAAGGATCCCTTCGCCCAGCGGTATTCCTGGCAGTGCGGATTTCCGCTCGATGTGGCAAAAATGAACGAGGCTGCTGCTTTCCTTCCGGGCAGGCGGGACTTCAGCTGTTTTGAAAAGACCGGGGGCAGCAACAAGACCTCCATCTGCCTGCTGAAGGAAGCCCGGTGGGAGACCTATGTGCCCGACCATGTCCGGCTGCTGGGGTATCCGGCGGCGGAAGATGACTACCTGGTCTTTACCGTCAGCGCCGACCGTTTCCTGCGCAACATGGTCCGCGCCATTGTCGGCACGTTAATTGATGTGGGAAGGGGCCGGAAGGAGCCCGGATACGTGCAGGAACTCCTGCAGCGCGGCAGCCGCGGCGACGCCGGGGAATCGGTGCCCGCCCATGCGCTTTTCCTTTGCGGAATCCGCTATTGACGGCTGTTTTTTCGGGAATTTTCCCTATATTTGCATTTTGTATGGCTTGAAATATATAAACGTACGTTATAATTATGCTTTTCAATCTTTTACAGGCTCCCGGCATCAATCAGGCCGCGGAAGCAATGACCCAGGCGGCCCCCGTCCAGCAGGAGATGTCTTATTCGTTGATCAGCATGGCTGCCAAGGGCGGCTGGCTGATGATTGTCCTGCTCATCCTCTCCATCATCGCCCTTTACATTTTCGGCAAGAAATGGTGGATGATCCACAAGGCCGGTGACATCGACCGCAACTTCATGAAAGACATCCGGGACTACATCCACGAAGGCAAGATCAAGTCCGCCATCGCCCTCTGCCAGAAATACGACTCCCCGGTCGCACGGCTCGTAGAGAAAGGCATCGAGCGGATCGGACGGCCGCTTTCGGACATCCAGACCGCTGTCGAGAATACCGGCAACGCAGAAGTCGCCCGGCTCGAGAGAGGGCTTCCGATCCTGGCCACCATCGCCGGCGGCGCCCCGATGATCGGTTTCCTCGGAACCGTGCTCGGTATGGTGCAGGCCTTCTTCAACATGTCCCAGGCCGGCAACAACATCGATATCACGCTCTTGTCGAGCGGTATCTACACGGCCATGATCACGACGGTCGGCGGCCTGATCGTGGGCATTGTCGCCTATTTTGGATACAACTACCTGACATCCAATATTTCCGATGTCGTATTCAAGATGGAAGGCGCGACGATCGATTTCATGGACCTGCTCCACGAACCGGCGGACAAGACCGCAGAGTAATTCATCCGGGAACAACTTTACTTTCAGCAAATGGCATACAAACGCAATACGAAGATCCTCTCGGACATCGGCATGTCCTCCATGACGGACTTGGTGTTCCTGTTGCTGATCTTTTTCCTGATCACCTCGACGCTCGTCAACCCGAATGCGCTGAAGCTGCTGCTTCCCAAGAGCACCGGGCAGGTTTCCGCCAAGGCAACGGTCAGCGTGTCCATCAAGGACTGGCATGACGATACGTATACGTACCACATCAACGGCGACGAAAATCCCATTCCGTTCGCCGAAGTGGAGGATGAACTCGTGGGACTTCTCCAGAGCGAAGAAGATCCCACCTTCTCGATTTACGCTGACGAAACGGTCCCCGTGCGGGAAATCGTTTCCGTCATGAACATCGCCAAAAGAAATCATTATAAAGTGATTCTGGCCACCCAGCCGGAATAAGCGGAAAGACATGGAACGGTACAGACAGGAAAGAGCGCGCCAGGAGAAAATCGGGAGAGTGACCGGAATCACCCTCACGGTCCTCTCGCACTTGCTTCTGGCCGTCTTCGGCGTATTCTCCGGGTTGAAGTATATCTATCCCCCACCGCCGGAAAACACCTTCGTGATCGATTTCGGGGAGCCTGAACCGGAAAAACCGGTCCAGGTCCGCAACGGTACCCAGCCGCAGGCAGAGGTCATCGACAGGACCCGCAAAATTGAACTGGTCCAGCGCTCCGAAGCCCAGCACGAGGGAACAAAAGCGAACAAGGCCCCGGAAGCCAAAGTAGATGATTTCGGCGACGTGGAAGTCAAACAGCCCGAGCGGGAGAAGGAAATCGACCGCCGCGCCCTGTTCCACGCCGCAGACAACAAGACAGACAAAGATACCCTTGCCGCCCAGACGGCATCCAAAGTCAGTGAAGCCCTGAAGGCCGGACATGCCTCCGGCAACACGAAGACCGGCAAGCAGGAAGGAACGCCGAACGCGCACGTGAAGGGCAGGACGGTTGAAGGCGTCCTCCCCAAACCTGCTTATACGGTCCAGGAAGAAGGTATCGTCGTGGTCCGCATCTGGGTGGACCAGTACGGAAGTGTGACCAAAGCCCTCCCCGGCGTGGAAGGCAGCACCATTTCCAACAGCAATTTGCTCGCAGCCGCCCGCAAGGCGGCCATGGGAGCCCATTTCAACATGAGCGCCGAAGCACCGGCTTTGCAGGAAGGCACGATTACCTATGTGTTCAGCCTGAAATAAGCCGCGACGGCCCATCAAGCACCTAACCAATTAAAAAGCCCGTGAAGGGTAACAAAATGGAAGAAAACAAGAAGGAAGGTTATTCCGCAGAAGGCAGGAGACTCAGGCCGAGACGGCCCCGCATCTCCAGGAATCCCGAAGAGGGCGGCCCGCGCCCGTATCGCCGCGAGGGCCAGGAAAGACAAGAAAGAAGATATTACGGCGGAGAGTCCCGTTCCCACGATGAGGAACGGCGTCCGTACAGGGGCCCGCGCAGCGAGGGCCACGGCGCACCGCGGCAGCACAGCGGATATGACCGGTCCGGGCAGGGCGGCGCTTATGACCAGCCCCGGCAGCACAACGGCTACGACAGACCCCGGCAGGGCGGCGGATACGGTGAACACCGCCCGTCCAGAAGGCCCTACAATACGGAGGAAGAAGGACGCGCCCCGCACAGGAAGCCGTCATTCCGCAGCACCGATCGCCGCCCCGGCGCCAAACCGGCTCCCCGGCGTACTCCGAAACCCGGCGACAGCGGCATTTCGCGCATGATCAGCCGGAAGCCCCAGCTCGATAAGATCCAACTCTCTGACAACGACTACGTTCCGACGCAGATTCAAGAAGAAGTCCGCCTGAACAAATTCATCGCCAATTCCGGGATGTGCTCCCGCCGGGAGGCCGACCAACTGATCCAGGCCGGAGTTGTTACGGTGAACGGTGTCGTCGTGACGGAACTCGGCACGAAAGTGAATGTCCTCAAGGACGATGTCCGGTTCAACGGAGAACGGCTCAAGGGCGAAGCGAAGGTCTACATCGTGATGAACAAGCCCCGCGGTTACGTCACCTCCGCCAGCGACCCCCATGCGGAGAAAACCGTCATGGACTTGCTGAAAAAATGCGAATACCGGGTATTTCCGGTGGGACGGCTCGACAAGAATACGACCGGCGTCCTGATGTTCACCAATGACGGAGACATGGCTGAGAAGCTGACCCATCCGTCTTACGACAAGAAGAAAATTTACCAGGTCACGCTGGACAGCCCGCTGAGCCAGGAGCATTTCGATGCCATCCTCGCCGGGATCGACCTCAACGACGGCAGGATCCAGGCTGATGAACTCGAATACGTCGACGCGGCGGACCACCGCAAGCTGGGGATCGAAATCCATTCCGGCAAGAACCGCATCGTCCGGCGGATTTTCGAATCCCTCGGCTACGACGTGAAAGCGCTGGACCGGGTGTATTTCGCCGGTGTTACCAAGAAAGGGCTCAAACGGGGCGAATGGCGCTACCTCTCCGAAGGGGAAGCCAACGTCCTCAAGATGGGAGCGTACATTTAATGGAGGCCCAGCAGACCAGACACAGGGCCGGATTCGTCAATATCATCGGGAATCCGAATGTGGGGAAATCCACGCTGATGAATGCGCTCGTCGGCGAAAAGCTGTGTATCGTGACGGCCAAGGCCCAGACGACCCGGCACCGGATCATGGGCATCGTCAATACGGAGGATTACCAGATTGTCTATTCCGACACGCCGGGAATCCTGAAACCCGGATACCGGCTGCAGCGGAACATGATGAATTTCGTCGATACCGCCATCGGCGACGCCGACATCATCCTGTATGTGACGGATGTCGTGGAGAAGAGTGACAAGAACGCGGAGTATGTGGAGAAACTCCGCCAGGTCACTTGCCCGGTCATCCTGGTTATCAACAAGATCGATATCAGCCAGCAAGACAAGGTTCTCCAGCTGATGGAATATTGGAAGGAGCAGCTGCCCCAGGCCCAGATCATCCCGGTCTCGGCCCGGGAGCGCTTCAACCTGGACAGCGTCTTTGAGGCCATCCTCCAGAAACTTCCGGTTTCTCCGCCCTGGTTCGACAAAGATGCTTTCACGGACAGGAATCTCCGTTTCTTTGCCTCCGAAATCATCCGGGAGAAGATCCTGCTGAACTATGCGGAAGAAATTCCTTACAGTTGCGAAGTGGCAGTGGAGGCTTTCAAAGAGGGAGAAGAGCGCTATGAAATCAGCGCGGTCATCTACGTCATGCGGGACTCCCAGAAGGGGATCCTGATCGGCAAGGGAGGATCGGCCCTGAAGAAACTGGGCACGCAGGCCCGGCTGGAAATGGAGGATTTCTTCCAGAAGAAAGTGTACCTGAGCCTCTTTGTCAAGGTAGATAAGGACTGGCGGGAAAGCCGCAAGGAACTTCGGCGCTTCGGTTACGAAGACTGACAAGAAAACGAACGAATATGAGCGAAGAGTGGGATGACATCCGCCCCGAAGAATTGGACGGAGACGACATGGGCGGGGAGCCGTTGGATGAAACCGCAGGAAATACCGGCAAATTCGATAAATTGCTGGGTGAGGACAGCCGGAAGTTCAAACTTTCCGGCATGTTCAAGGATTGGTTTCTGGATTACTCCTCGTATGTCATTCTCCAGCGGGCCGTTCCGCACATCGTGGACGGTCTGAAACCCGTCCAGCGCAGGGTGCTGCACGCCATGTACAAGATCGACGACGGGCGCTTCACGAAAGTGGCGAACATCGTCGGACAGGCCATGCAGTATCACCCGCACGGGGACCAGTCCATTCTCGGCGCCCTCGTCCAACTCGGCCAGAAAGGCTATGCGGTGGATTGCCAGGGGAACTGGGGAAACATCCTCACCGGCGACAGCAATGCCGCATCCCGATACATCGAAGCCCGGCTGAGCAAATTCGCGAAAGAGGTCATCTTCGACCCGAAGATCACGTCCTGGATGACATCTTACGACGGCCGCAACCAGGAACCGACCGAATTGCCGGTCCGTTTCCCGCTCCTGCTGGCCCAGGGAACGGAAGGCATCGCCGTCGGTATGGCATCGAAAATCCTGCCGCACAACTTCAACGAGCTGATTGACGCCTCCATCGCGATCCTGCAGGGGAAACCGTTTGAATTGTATCCCGATTTCCCGACCGGCGGATATGCGGACTGCTCGAAATACATGCAGGGGCGCCGGGGCGGTACGGTCAAGGTCCGTGCGAAGATCGAGAAAATCGACAAGAACACGATCAACATCACCGAGATCCCCTTCGGCAAGACCACGCATGTGCTGATTGACTCGATCCTGAAAGCCAAGGATAAAGGCAAGATCAAGATCAAAAAGATCGAAGACATGACGACGGACAAGGTGAACATCCTCATCCACCTGCCGAACGATGTCTCCCCCGACAAGACAATCGACGCCCTCTACGCCTTCACGGACTGCGAGACCAACATCGCGCCGAACGCCTGCGTCATCATGGACAACAAGCCGCAGTTCATGAGCGTCGACGACATCCTCATCTACGAAACGGAGCATACCAAGAGCTTGCTGGGCAGGCAATTGGAAATCCGCCTCGGCGAATTGGAGGACGAATGGCACTACGATTCCCTGGAACGGATCTTCTTTGAGGAGGGTGTCTATAAAATCCTGGAAGAGAAGCGTCACAACACGTGGGAAGACCAGAAATCCGACATTCTGGACCGGATGCGGACCTATGCGCACCTGGTCCGCCGGGAAATCGTCATGGAAGACATCGACCGCCTGGTCGAGAAGCCGGTCCGGAAGATTTCCAAATTCGACGCGAAGGCCATTGACGAACGGATCCGGACCCTGGAAGAAGAAATGGTCAAGGTCAAGGACCAGCTTGCCCACCTGACAGCGTATACCATCGACTGGTTCAAAGGCCTGAAGAAAAAATACGGGAAGGATTTCCCGCGGCTGACCGAAATCGCGTCCTTCGAGACCATCGCGGCCACGAAGGTGGTGAACAACAATGCCAAACTCTATGCGAACCTCGCGGAGGGCTTCGTGGGAATCGGCCTGAAACGGGACGACAACGGAGAATATATCTGCGACTGTTCCGACCTGTCCGAAATCATTGTCATCGCCAAAGACGGCAAATACCGGGTCACGAAGGTGTCGGACAAGGCCTTCTTCTGGAAGAACCTGCTGTATGTCGGCATTTTCACCCGCGGAGATACGCGGACGATCTACAATGTAATCTACCGGGAAGGGAAATCTTCGGTCTATTATGCCAAGCGGTTTGCGATCACGGGCGTGACCCGCGACAAGGATTACGACATCACGACGGGAGCCGCCGGCTCCACCATCCTCTGGTTCACGGCCAACCACAACGGGGAGGCCGAGTCGGTCAGGATTTATCTGCGCCCGCGGCCGAAACTGAAAAAGACCAGTCTGGAATACGACTTCTCCACCCTCGCCATCAAAGGAAAGACATCCCGCGGCAACCTGGTTTCGAAGAACCCGGTCCAGCGGATCACCCTCAAGTCCAAGGGCGTTTCCACCATCGGCGGCAAAGATATCTGGTATGATGCGGACGTCCAGCGCCTGAATGAAGACAGCCGGGGCATGTACCTCGGACAGTTCAGCGGCGAGGACAAGGTGCTGGCCATTTTCAAGGACGGGACATTCTATACGACCTCCTACGACCTGAGCAGCCGCTACCAGGGGACGGCCTTGCGGATCGAGAAATTCGATGAAGGCAAGGTCTTCACGGCCCTGTATTGGGACGGCGCTGCCAAGGCATTCTATGTCAAGCGATTCAGCTTTGTTCCAAGCGACAACACGCCGATGCTGTTCATTGCCGACGCAAAAGGATCGTTCCTGGTGGATATCTCCGATGACAGCTTCCCGCAGGTGCTCCTGACTTTCAAGGGGAAATACGCCCACCGGGAGCCGGAGTTGCTGGATGCCGAGTCGTTCATTGCCAAGAAGGGCATTACGGCGAAGGGAAAGAAATGCCATGCCTATGACCTGAAGTCGGTTTCGTTCGCAGAACCGCTGGTCAAAGAGGAGCCACAGGAAGAAACACCGGAAGAAATGCCGGAAGAACCGGAAGAGGTTCAGGAAGTTGCGACGGATGAACCGATCGACATCGAACTGACCGAGGAGGATGTCCTGATGGAGGAAGAACTCATGGAAGCCCCGGCGGAACCGGAAGAAAATGTCCCGGAAAAGCCTGCCGCAAAAGCCCCGAAAGAGAAGACCCGCAAGGAAAAGACTCCGAAGGAAAAGGCTCCGAAGGAATCATCCAATAAAGAAAAAGGAGCGCAGCCCGGTGACGTCATCGATCTTGGCTTTGACGACATCCCGGACGACGAGCCGCTGCTGTTCGACTTGTAATTCCTTCCCCCTCCCATGACAACCATTGCGCTCACAGGAATGATGGGCTGCGGGAAAAGCAGCGTGTCGGAGGAACTGTCCCGCCGCACCGGATGGCCGTACATCGACCTGGATCAACGGATCGAGCAGGAAGCCGGCTGCAGCATCCCGGAAATTTTCGCGGCGGAATCCGAGGCCGGATTCCGGAAAAGGGAGGCCCGCGCCCTGGCGGCCATTCTGGAGCAAGACCGGGAGGAAACCGGCTTCCGGATCCTTTCGCTGGGAGGAGGAACCCTGGACGCGCCGGGCTGTCTGGAACTGGTCCGCGACCACACGTACTGCATCTACCTGAAAGCTTCTGTCCCCACCCTGACGGCACGCCTGGAGCATGCGGATGCTGCCCGGCG